>DAINPX010000348.1:0-3764 GCA_036743235.1 Melioribacteraceae bacterium | reverse complement strand
TGATTAGAGGCAATATTAATGGTTAAATCACCGTTTGAAAACTTGTTTATTGCTTATAACATAATAGATGCACTGTCTGATAAATATTTTTTTTCTTTATCTAGAACTTCAAAAGCTTGTTTCGATTTTTCCATTTCAACAATTAATTGTTGTTCTTTTAATTCCAATTGTTTTTTACTTTCTTGTTCAAATTCAAATTGTTTTTTTAATTCTTCTTCTCGTAGTTTTACACTTTTCATCCTATTATCATAAACTCTAAAGCCTGCGTAACCTATTGCTATAATAACTAAAGTATAAAACCACCAAGTTTGATAGAAATAGGGGGAAAAATAAAAATTTAATGTTGCTCCTGTTTCATTCCATACACCATCGTTATTACAAGCTATTACTTTAAAAGTATGATTGCCGGGAGAAATATTTGTGTAATAAGCAACTCTTCTGTTTCCTGCATCTACCCAGTCATCATCAACGCCTTCAAGCATATATTTAAATTTTACGCTTTTAGGGTATAAATAGCTTAACCCTGCAAAATGAAACTCAAAACGAGATTTTCCTGCATCTATATCTATTTCATGATACGAGTTATACCAAACATCATCTACCAAAATACCTTCAATAACAACAGGGGGTATATACTGATTTTTTTGTAAATTATCGGGGTTAATAGTTACAAACCCTGCCATAGTAGGAAACCATAACATACCGTTTCTTGCTCTTAATCCAGATGGTTGAGAACCACCATTACATTCGGTACTTTTCATTCCGTCAGACTTACCGTAAGGGATTGCATTTACTTTTTCAAGTTGTCCATCTGCGACTTGATTTAACTCGGATTTAGAAGCTTTAAATATACCTTTATTACAGCTAAACCAAAAATAACCTTGATTATCTTCTAATATTACAAAGATCAAATCATCAATTAATCCGGTTTTGGTATTAATTGAACTAAATTTATTGTTTTTAATTCTTGTAATGCCGTCCCCGCTTGTACCAACCCAAATTGTTCCATCACTATCTTCATGAAATGACCGAACCAAATCGCCAGAGAGTCCGCTACTTTTATTTATATGTTTAAAAGAAGAACCGTTATAAATATAGATACCGGCATTAGTACCTATCCAAATTTGTTTTTTACTATCTTCAAAAATCACTTTCGGAAAACCATTAGTCAGTCCGTCAGAATCTGTAAATTTTCTAAATGTTTTATCTGCATAGTAAACCGAAGTTCCTCCTCCGTTTGTACCAATCCAAATATTTCCTTTGGAATCTTCATATAAAACTCTCAAAAATTCATTTCCCAACTCAGAGTCATGTTCAAATCTTTTTAATTTACCCTGTGAATAAATCATTAAACCGCCGCCGCTTGTCCCAATCCAAATATCACCTCTAGAATCGGCAAGAACGCATCTAACATTATTAGAGGGTAAACCGTCTTTATCTGTTAAAGATAATGTAACAGCACCGTTAGTAATTTTATTAAGCCCTTTATCGTTAGTGCTAACCCAAATACTTCCGTTGTTATCTTCCGTTACAGACCAAACAAAATTACTGTTTAATCCTTCCATAACTGTATAACAAACAAATTTTCCGTTTTTAAGTCTATTTATTCCGTTTCCATTTGTACCTATCCATAAACTGCCTTCTCTATCTTCAAATAATGAAAAGATAGAATTATTGCTTAATCCTTTTTTTGAGTCAAAAATTTCGTAATTACCGCCTCTAAATCTTACTAACCCGCCTACGGTTGCACCTAACCATAAAGTTCCTTTGCTATCTTCGTATAGGGCTGTAAGTCCGCCGGAAGGTACGCCGTCCGATTCGGAATAGTTTTGAATAGATCCGTTTGTAATTTTGCTTAAACCGGCAATTGAAGCAAGCCAAATATTACCTTTACTATCTTCCAAGCAATTTTGGATGCTGTTAGCAGATAAACCTTGTTGTTGATTAAATACTCTAAATGATGAACCGTTATAAATTACAAAACCTCCTCCATCAGTGCATATTAATAAATTGCCGTTTTTTGATGATTTTATATTTGTTAATATGTTTGTAGGAAGTCCGTTAGCAGTAGTAAACAATTTACTTGATTTACCATCATATTTTACTAAACCTTGTTGGCTTGCAAACCATAATATTCCGTTTTTATCTTCTGTAACGCTATTTACAAAATCACTGGCAAAACCTTTTTCACTATTCAATGCTTCAAAAATTCCATTTTTATATTTGGTAACACCGCCACCGTTAGTGCAAATCCATAAATAACCCTTACTATCTTCATATAAATAGTTAATATAGTTGTTTTTAATTTCAGGAGTATTTCTTACATCAAATACAGTAAACTGAATTCCGTCAAAGCGAACTATTCCTTCTTGAGTTGCAGCCCAAATATATCCATCTTGAGTTTGAATAATTGATTGGATAGAATTTTGAGGTAAGCCTTCATCGGTTTGCCAAATATCTAAAATATACTGAGATATTTTTTTAGAAGGATCTAAACCGTTAAGAACGTTCTTTTGAGCTAAAATGGGGTGGGTTGAAAGAAAAAGAAACGATAAGCATATAATGTAAAGTGCAATAAGTCTTAATATTTTCATAATTAATCCCAATCATAATATATATATAAATTCCGCTTAAGGCTTTTAAAATAATGAAAAAAAACCATATAAAAAATGCTAAAAATAAAGATTTAATGAAATATTAGATTAAATTTTATATTAATTTAATATCATCTAAAAAGTGGAATTGTTGGCGAGTAGTTGTAACATCATTAAAATTAATTTCATAATTAATTATCCGTTCATCTTCGTAATAATCGGTTACTAATGTACCGGTTGGGCTAATAATTGTACTACAACCGTTATATTCATTTGTCGGATCGTTTCCAACTCTATTTACACCAATAAAGTATGTTAAATTTTCTAATGCCCGTGCTTTAGATAAGATTATCCAATGTTCAATTCGCTTTTTAGGCCAATTTGCAATATTTACCACTAAATCAATTCTTTCTTTTCCGTAAAATCTGTAAAGTTCCGGAAATCGAAGGTCATAACAAATAGATAAGCCGATTTTTATATCATCAATTTTGGTTATAATCGGTTCTTTTGACGAATTATAAAAATTGTTTTCACCCGCAAAACTAAATGGATGTATTTTTCTGTAACGTGCTTTAATAAGACCTTTTTTATCGATATGTATTAAAGAATTATAATTTTTACCTTCTTCATATTCTATTAGCCCCGCAAAAATATCTGTATTTAACTTTTGTGCTAATGCAATAAAATATTTTGAAGAAATACCGTCAATCTCCTCTGCAAAAGATTTGACGTTAAATGTAAAACCGGTTAATGTTAACTCGGGGAATACTAACAAATTATAGTTATCATTGTGTTTTACTAATAATTCTTCTATTTTGTTTATACTGCCTGCCGGGTTTTCCCAAACAGGCGAGTATTGAACTAATCCAACTTTTAAAGTATTATTCATGTTTTCCCAAAATAACTTTTATGTTAATTGTGTCTTCAGCGTATTTATCAACTTCTATAAAAGAATTATTTAATAAATTATTATTAACATAAATTTCTTTTATACCATTATTTACTTTATTTGGGTTATTAACCGTTAAATTAATTGTTTTATTTCTGAACTTACGCGTAACAGAATATTTTTCCCAATAAGTGGGGATATTAGGTTCTATTTTAATTCCTTTTAATGATGTTTGAAACCCGAGAATATAGTCTAAACCAATTCTATACATCCATACAGCA
>DAINPX010000347.1:0-3813 GCA_036743235.1 Melioribacteraceae bacterium | reverse complement strand
AATAGTTGCAATTGGTAACGGAAGTAATCCGTTAATAAGTCAAACCACACCGGAATTACAAGTAAATAAATGGGGCAATATTATTGTAGATGAAATGCAAAAAACATCCTTGAATAAAGTGTTTGCAGGAGGAGATATAGTATTAGGTGCTGCAACGGTAATTTTAGCTATGGGTGAGGGAAGAAAAGCAGCAAAATCCATTAATGAATTATTGGCTGAGTAAATAAATTTTAGTTATTTAATAGGGGTAATAATTATAACAATTAGCCCCTATTATTCATCTAAAAAACCGAACATAAAACTGAGTACCTATTCCTTTTTGCGATGAAAAAGAAATTTCGGCATTTGTAACTTCTACGTATAATTTTGTTAATGCAAGACCTAATCCGTTCCCTTCATATTTTCTATTGTAACCTGTATCTTCTTGTGAAAAAGGAGTATAAATCTTTTTTTGATATTCTTCACTCATTCCAATTCCGGTATCTTTAATGCTAACTATAAACGAAATTAAATCATTTTCGATTACATCAACAATAACAGAACCTTTATCGGTATATTTTATTGCATTAGTAATTAAATTCTCAAAAATTTGAGTAAAAGCATATTCGTCTGTAAAAAATTCAGTTTCCTTTAAATTAAAATTAAATATATAATTAATTCCCTTGTTTTTAGCTGCTGGTTCATGTAATATAATTATGCTTTGCAAAATTTCTTTTACGTTAATATAACCGTAATGCGGTGTATATGAGTGGGTTTGTAATTCCGATAAATTTAAAATTAAATCAATAGTTCTAATCAATCTATTAGATGAATTATCAATTATTTTAAAATAGGACAAATAATCAGTTGACTCATCAGCCGGTTTTGACAAAAAATATTCCTTAATTAATGAAAGATAACTTAAGATACCTGAAACAGGTGTTCTAATTTCGTGAGAAATTTGAGACAAAAATGCAAGTTTCATTTTTTCCGATTTTTCGGCATTTTCTTTTGCAAGTAAAATTTGAGCCTCGTAAAGTTTTCTGTCGGTAATATCAATGCCTATTGAATGGTAATCGATTACTTTACCGCTGTTATCAAAATATGCAATATTTGTCCATTGTTGCCATTTGGTATCACCGGTTACATCTGTAAACATTTGGTCATGGGTTTCTATGGGGCTTTCGGGGGTAAGGTTTTTTAATCTGAAAATCGCATAGTCTTTGTTGCTTTTTAATTTAATAAAATCGTAAAACTTTTTACCTATAATTTCCGATTTATCCATTTTCATAAAATTGCATAAAGCAGGGTTAACATAGTAAATATCAAAATTTGTATCAAAAGCACAAACAAATGCAGGTGAATTTTCCGTAAAACGCCTAAATCTATCTTCAATAGTTTTACGTCTTTCTTCTTCTTCTTTCTTACCGGATAGGTCTTGTATTATTATTCCAAAATAATGTTTGTTAACGGTTTCATCAAAAAATACAGTTGCCGATAGTTCGATTGTTATGGGTATTCCATCTTTTTTATAATAAATTCTCTCAATATTCAAACTATTTATTATTCCTTTATGCAAGTGTTCAAATAGAATAGAATCGTTAATACTTGTTAGGTCATTTTGCAATATTCTTAAATTGCTATTAATTAATTCATCTTTTTCATAACCGAAAATAGATGCAAATTTTTCGTTAAACTGTATTAAATTACCGTTTATATCTGCAATAATAAAACCAACAATTGGAACTTCAAAAAAAGCTTTAAATCTTGTTTCACTTAATTTAAGTGCATGTTCAACTTTTTCGTTTTCATTTATTAGTGAAATTAACTTATTGTCTTTAGTTTCTAAAGTCTTAGTTTTACGGATTATAGATTCTTTTAAGTAAATATTAGATGATAAAATAGCATTTCTGTTAATATTATTTGTAGTTCCGTTTTCAATACGTTCAATCAAAGTGCTATTTATTCTTTTTTGTTTTGCTAACTCGCATTCTAATATTTTTATGCTATTTTCAAGTTCAATAATCTTGTTATTTTCCATAGTTAGTTTATTTTAGTCAAAAAACGCAATACCGGTAGCGGTATTGTTTAATTGTTCTCCTTTAATATTTACGGAAACCGTACTTATACCAACACAGTTATTCTTTTTGATAGTCTCCAAATATTCAGCCTTATTATCTACTATCTCTAATCTAAAAATACTATCAAAAAATAATGTTAGATTAGGAAAACCGAATTGATTGATAAGATTATCAAATAATTCTTTTGTGTTTTGGTTTATATCTTTGGAAACTCCCATTCTAAAAATTGTTCCCAATTCAATAGACTCATAAAATTCTAAACTTAGATCATCTTCATGTATTCTTTTAATTACTTTAGGAATATAATTATTACCATATTTTATTATTAAAGGAGATTGAGAAAAATTAATTTTGTTAAAGGTATTTAAATCATATCCTGTTAATTCTAAATATTTACTAACAGCCTTTTCGGTATCCAGCTCGTAAACAATACAATTTGCTTCATCACATTGTGTAACTACTAAAGGGTCTTTTGAGCAATAAAAACTATTAAAGTTAAAATTAACAAATGGGGTATTAATATTAAATAATAACAAAGCACTGTTTTCTGAAGAAAAATTTAAACCGTTAAATAATAATGGGCTAGATTTTGCTGATGATGGGATAATTTCTATTATGTCAATCGGATAAAGATACTCCGATAAAAGGTAATGTAAATTGTTTTTATTATTGTTTGTAAAAAATATTCCAAAATATTTACCCGGATTTTTGTAAAAGTCTGTATTTTTTGACTTAAACCCTAAACTTAATAATTCAACTTTATTTGTTATATTTTCATCGGAATTGTTAAAATAAATGATTTCGCAATTTGATAATTCATTATCAATATTTATTGCCAATATTCCAGATGAATTAAATTCGTTTTTGTAAATTAAGGTTTGTGTACTACAAGCAAATACTTTAATGTTATTAAATAGTTTGCCTATACCCGCCGAAATCATATCAAAATTATAGTTTTCCGAGATAAAAAGAATTAGTTCGGATATATTATCTGTATGCAAGTTAGAGTAAATTTCGGCAAGTGCTTTATACTCCTTTGGCTCGCTTGTAAAAAATATTTTATTTTTCATAATAAAAATAGTGTAAAATTTATGTAATAATATACATAATTTTTAATACTTAAAAAATGTTTAAGAAATGTTTATTATAAACAAAATATTTACACTTAAACTAATAATTGTTTCATTATTACTAAATAATATTAATAATAATAAAAATATTTTTTAAAATGATAAAAAAAAAGGGTTTTCCCTTGTTTCGCTTAAATGATTTTTTATATATATTGTTTTTAGAAATTAAAATAATAAAATATTTTGATCTAAAAAAATAAGCAAAATGTTACTTGAGAGGCTGTTATGAAAGAAGGAGAAAACAAAGAAGATTTTGAGGTAAATAGTAGTTTCGGTTTATCAAAACGGGAAAGAGAAGTTTTGAAGTCGGTGTGTTTTGGTAAAACTAATATTGAAATTGCAAAGGAGCTTACACTATCAGATTCGGTTGTAGAGCTTCATCTAACTAATATTTATAAAAAATTAGGGGCAAAAAATAGAGCTCACGCCGTTTATATTGTGTGCAAATACAGAATATTAAAATAAGTATGTTTTATTAATTTAAGTTAGTTAAAATAATTAAAAATTTAAACAAAAAATTAAAAGTTGTATTTTTTTCGTGTTAAATGATTTAAATGATTTGACTTTATTTTTATTATTCCGTAATTTGATTATAAATATGGTTCTTTTTATTGTGTTCCGTT
>DAINPX010000346.1:0-3814 GCA_036743235.1 Melioribacteraceae bacterium | reverse complement strand
TATCCGAAACTAATGAGGGGACAAATAAAGAATCGATAATATTATTATTTGGATTTGTCAAAAACAAATTTTCCCCTGATGATGAAATTTTAAAGTTGGCATGCAGCTTAGGAAGGCTTGTTCCCAGTAAAGTACTTATATTTAACGAATCGGGGATAGAATAATTATACCCAATTGTAAAAAAGGGGATTAACGTTAAATCCGAAGAATTTATACTTTGGTTATGTACTTGAATTGCCAAAACGTTTTCACCCTGCTTAATTAAATTGTGTAAATCGTTTAATCTGAATTCATATGGTTTACCACCCTGATACATTTGAGCTTCGTAATAATCATCGGTCGTTTTATTGTAAGGAACAAACGTACCCGGATTTCCCAAGTTTTTTCTTGTTAATTCAACACCGTTAAGGTAAGCAACAAAACCGTCATCATAATCAATGTGCAACAGTGCATCGCCAATAGACGAAGTATCCGTAATTGTAAATGTTTTTCGTAAGTATAACGATACTGTATTGTTAACAATGGTTGCATCGTCTCCGTCTCCAAATCCAAAACCGCTTGGTCCTGATTGCCAATTTAAATCATTATATCCAATATTTTTCCAGTCGGTAGGCGGTTCGGAATTAAAAATTTTATACTTCCAATTATCCCCTTTGTTAATAATAGTTTGCCAACCGATAGAAGTCGGTTTTCTGTTTTTATCTGAAGCAAATACCAATAAATAACTGTTGGATTTTAGAACAATATCCGGAAATGTCCATTTGCGTAATTCTTGTTTGTCATCGGTAATTGAATAGTTATTTAAGTTAACATCTGTTTGATTGGGGTTAAAAATCTCCAGCCAGTCCGAAGTTTCGTTATCTTCATCTCTAATTGTATTTTGGTTTGATGACTGAACCTCGTTAATATAAAGCTGTTGGGAATAAATGGCATTGCAATACATAAACAAAAAGATATACATTGCGTAAAAATATTTGGTTGGTTTCATTTTAATAATTATCCGAAAGTATAAAATTATAATATATTATTAAAAATAATGTATTTATTTTTACTATGCAAATAACTTAGGAAACCATATAAAATAAAGGGTAATAAAAAAAGTGAGTATCGGTAATATTTATAATTTTTTTTACCGATAACATCACTTTATAATGTTCCCCTATTAAAATAATTTTTTCTATTTTAAATAAATCATCTTTTTCGTTTCGGTAATATTACCTGCATTTAACGAGTAATAATAAACCCCGCTGTTATAATTACTCATATCAATTATTTCGGAATAATTCCCTTTAGTTTTAAAAGAATTAACAACGTTAAACAACAATTCCCCCAGTACGTTATAAACGCTTAATTTAACATGTAAATCGTTATTAATAGAATATTCGATATTTGTTGTAGGGTTAAAAGGATTAGGGTAATTTTGGTTTAATTTAAAACCTTGGGGTTTAATTATTTCATCTTCAACGTCTGTAATCTCATCTTTTATGCAACGTATTGAGTACTTCATAACTTTAAACCAATCGTATATTTCACTTGCTGCCGAGTTGTGCGTCAAAAAACGTTCTCTTGCTTTAAGATTTCCTACTTGGGTTGAAGTCCAAAATACTGCATATTCGTTAATTATTCTGAATACATGCGGCGTGTAATATGCATCGTATTCTCCTCCGGGTAAAATACTTAAACCACTGCTATTTGTTGCACCCGTATTTGGGGCTTTCCAATGCTGTGTTCCCGTGTCTTTCATTTTTCCTCCTGCAATTGCCGCACCGCCCAAATAGTTTTCCAATTCTTTCCACTCCGCATCGCTTGGAATATGCCAGCCGTTTGGGCTTGCACCTTGTGTTTTTTGAGAAGTACTATTCTTCATTGCCGCATGCCAAGTATATAATTTGCCGTATATAGCTTCAAGACTATCGCTATTATTATATGAAACCACATCGGGTATTAAAGTTCCGTCTGCATAATGAGTAGAACGCAAATTTTCTGCCATCCAAATCTGATTACCTATTTTAACCGTACGATAAACGTTTCCGTCATAATCCGTTACGGTAGAATCGGGTGTATATTGTGCAAAATTAATTTGTGCGGCAATAATAAATATTATAACTAATAGTGTACTATTAAATGTTTTCATAACTTCCTCATTCGTAAAATATTTAAGTGCCAAGATAATATTTAAATAAAACCGAATTTTTAAATATCGACCAATCAATGTTTTTATGGATAAACAACAAATAATATGCTTTTTAACTGCATTAGATGTAGTTGGTCATAAAAAAATGTATTTTTGTCTATAATTGCTGTTAATTTATTTGTAATATCGTATATTTGATAACAAATAACGGAATTATACTTAACATGAATACTAAAGTTTTGTTTGGTTTATTAAAAAGAAAACGAATTTATTTGCATATTTTGTTTTGGATAGGTTACCTTTCTTATTATACATTCCAAAGCGGATATTATAATAATGATTACTTGGAAATGTTTAAAGGTTATTTAATTTATCTGCCTATTTTGTTAGCAGCAACATATTTTACAAATTATTACGTAGTACCAAAATTTTTATTAACAAAACAGTATTTTAAATTTGTAATTATTTTCATTATATCAGCCATTATATTTATTTTATCAATGAAATCGGTTTTTTGGTTATATTTGGCACCCAAGTATTATAATAAAATGGGATTGGTAGGGTATTATAAAGCTGGCTTTTTTTACCCGACATATTTAATGGCTCATGCAATAAGTATATATTTTATTGTATTTGTGTTTGGGTTTATTAAATTAACAAAACGTTGGTTTATAAATAATCAGATAACTCAAGAACTTAAAAAAGAAAAGTTGGAAGCGGAATTAAAGTTTTTGAAAGCTCAAATGAATCCACATTTCCTTTTTAATGTGTTAAATAGTTTGTACGCCCTTGCACTTAAACAATCCGATAAAACTGCAGATATGATATTAAAACTTTCGGCAATGATGGATTATATTTTATATGAAAGTAAAAATGATTTTATTTTAATTGAAAAAGAATTAAAACTAATATACGACTATGTTGAACTTGAAAAACTTAGATACGGCGAAAAACTAAATTTTAATTTTATAATTTCAGGAAAAACAGATAATGTATATTTGCCTCCTCTTATATTATTTCCTTTTATCGAAAATAGTTTTAAACACGGTGTAAGCAATTCGGTAGATCATTCTTATATTAATGTAACGTTAAATTTATTAGAATCGAAAATTGAATTTATTATTGAAAATAATAAGCCGAAATACATTATAAACCATCAAAAAAAGGAAGGGATAGGTTTAAACAATGTTTTAAAACGACTTGAATTAATATATCAGAATAAATATACTTTTGAAAAAAGCGAAACCGAAAATACATTTTTAATAAAGCTAAATATAAAGAAGAGTTAATATGAGTTTGAAATGTTTAATAGTTGATGATGAGCCATTGGCAGTTGAAATTATAGAAACATTTTTAAATCGATTTCCGTCCGTTAAAATAGAAGGTAAATGCGGAAACGCAATTCAGGCATTTGAAATATTAAGAACAAAAAAAATTGATTTAATGTTTTTGGATATTCAGATGCCCCAAATAACCGGTACGGATTTCTTAAAATCTCTTTCTAATCCGCCTAAAGTAGTTTTTACCACCGCATATAGAGATTATGCCTTAGACGGCTTTGAATTAAACGCAGTAGATTATTTATTAAAACCGATATCTTTTGAGCGTTTTGTAAAAGCAATGGATAAAGTTTTTATGTTAATAACTCCTGAAGCAATAAATAATAATTCTTCCGCTTCA
>DAINPX010000345.1:0-3828 GCA_036743235.1 Melioribacteraceae bacterium | reverse complement strand
TCCAAGACCATGACAGATAATTTAACTATTGAAAATTTGCAAAATAATCAGACATATTATGTAAAATTAAAAGCATTTAATTTAACCGGCAATTCGGAATTTACAGAAACTTACCGCACAGTACCAAGTATAAATTCCGGTACTTTTTTAGTTGTAAACGGTTTTGATAGACAAGTAGGGAACGATAATAAACGAAATTATTGCGGGGCTTACTTAGAAGCAATAAAAAATAACCTTAGTAATTGGAGCGTTGACTGTACAAATAACGAAGCATTTTATTTAAATAAAGTAGATGGTTATTATTGGGGAACTATTTGGATTTTGGGTGAAGAAAGTACTGCAGACGAAACTTTTAACACGTTTGAAATTACAAGGTTAAAAGAATATATAGAATCGGGACACTCTTTTTTTGTTAGCGGTTCGGAAATAGGTTGGGATTTGGGACGTTCAGGTTACTCAACAGCAACAGAGCTGGATTTTTATAACAATTATTTAATGGCTAAATATATTGCAGATGCTCCAAATAATCAGGCTTCAACTCATTACAATGTTACTCCGGTTAACAATGGTTTCTTTAATAACATTGAACCTTTCAATTTTGATAACGGAACGAACGGGTATTATAATACCGAATACCCGGATGCTATAAAACCCAATAAAACTTCTAAATATTTAGCTTATTATACAGGATTGGATACTGCAGCATATGGCGGGGCAGGCGTTTGGAATGAAACTTCTTTTAGAACAAGTTATTTAGCGTTTCCGTTAGAAACAGTATATCCGTTAGAAAAAAGAAATGAGTTAATAGAAGATGTTTTTAGATTTTTATTTTATGAAATTAGTGTAGATGAAGAAAATTTAATTGCAAATACTTTCGATTTAAAGCAAAATTATCCAAATCCGTTTAATCCTACAACCGAAATTATATTCAGTTTACAAAATAGTGAACATGTTAATTTAACAGTATATGATATGTTAGGAAAACAAATTTCGGTTTTAGTAGATGATTATAAAAAGGCAGGTAAGCATAATATAACTTTTAACGGCAATAATTTATCATCCGGTGTTTATTTTGCTAAGTTAACAAGCGGAAGTTTGACTAAAACGATTAAGATGTGTTTACTAAAATAATCTAAAACGATAAAGTAAATTTTAATGTAAAAAATAATTATTATATTAAAAAATATCTTATTAAATTAGTAGTTTGCAAAATTGCTTATGTTTATTATGGCACTAAAATTGATGAATGCCTGTAAATATAAGAAGGAAAGAAGATGAGATTTTTTAAATACCTAACATATTTGCTTTTTAGTTTTATTTTAGTTGCTTGTTCGCTTAGCGGAGAAAGTGACGATAAACCGAATACACCGGATTTAAAAGGGAAAGCATATTCACCTACACCTGCTCATAATTCTATTGACCAGGCAAATGCTTTAATTTTAAGTTGGAAATCCGATAATTATGTTTCGTTTGATATTTATTTGGGTAAAAACAATCCACCTACACAATTGTATGTTCAAAATATTACAACTACAAATGTTACGGTAGTTGGCTTGGATTACGAAACAAGGTATTATTGGAAAGTTGTAACAAAATTAAGTGACGGAACTACAAAAGAAAGTGATATTTGGAGTTTTGTAACTAAGTATAATACTAATAGTACCGGTTATATGCTTATAAAACATCAATTAAAAACAGAATTACCGTGTTTTGTTAATATTATGTTTCAAGTGTTGGATTTATCCGGGAACGGAGTTGATAATTTAAATACAAATAATTTTAAGTTGTATGAAAACGATCTTCCTATTTCTCAAAATGAGTCATCTATGATAATAAGAAAAAAGGAAGAGAACCCTTATAAGTTAAAAACCGTATTAATGTTGGATAACAGTCAAAGTTTGCAAAATAATTTAGGTGAACTTAAAAATGCAGCATTAAATTTAGTTAGTTCCAAAATGCCTCAACAAGAGTTTGCGATATATAAGTTTTCCGAAAATCCCGTTTTAATACAAGATTTTACGGATGATTTAGGTAAATTGGTAAGTGCTATTAATTCTATTGAACTCGGTTACCCTACTACAAATTTGTATGGAGCAGTTATTACCGGTTCAAGCCGATGGACAGACCAGTTTACTTCCAGCTCAATTATTCAAGGAGCGTTAATTGTTTTTACTGATGGAAGCGACACGCAAGGTTCCTATACGTTAAATCAAGCACTTTCGGCAACAGGAGGTAAACGAGTTTATACGGTTGGATTGGGTACGGATATTGATCCCGTGGTATTACAAAAAATTGGAAACAGCGGATTTTATTCTTCTGCAACAGTTTCCGAACTTACTTATAAGTTTTTAGAAATACAATTAAATTTACAAAAATATGCTAATAGTTTTTATACATTAGAATATATGAGCCCAAAACGTGGTAATTTTGTGCATACCTTACGTTTGCTTCTTAATAATAATCAATATACAGGAAGTAATTCGTATATATTCGGTACATTTAATAGCAATGGTTTTTATTCAATATACCCCGGTTTATATATTAATCCCTCTTCTCAATTTCCCGCAGGTGTAGATACTGTACAAATTGTAAGAAATAATTCATCAACAATAAAAGCGGTAACATACTTGGGAGTAAATATACCGAATTATGTTTGGGGTATATCCAACAATACTGATTTTGAGATATCGGTTGATTCAGGAGATAATTCGTTATGTACGGTAACTGCAAAAGGTAATCCGGGCATACTTTCAAAAGTTACCGTTCAAGACAATGCTAATGCTTTGGTTAAAGAATTTTATGTTTTAATAAGGTAATAATTATGACAATTGACGATGTAAAATATATAGCACAACTGGCAAAACTAAAGTTTAAAGAAGAAGAGCTGGATAGTTTTACACATAAGTTTAACGAAATATTAACTTATGTTGAAAAACTAAACGAACTAAATACGGATGATGTTGAACCATTAGAATATCCGATAAATAATATAAATGTTTTTAGAGAAGATATTAATAAAAATTCTATAGAAACAAAGGAAGCATTAAAAAATGCACCCGAAACGGATGGTACTTATTTTATAGTTCCAAAAGTAATAAAACAATAAAGGTGGAGAATTGATATTAGGAGTTATACCGGCGCGTTTGGTTCATCTCGGTTATTAGGTAAACCATTAGCAAATATTGGCGGTAAGCCGATGATTAGACATACATACGAAAGTGCTTTGAAATCTAAACTTTTGGATAAAGTTATAATTGCCGTAGATGACGAAAAAGTATTTCAGGTAGTATCGTTATTTACCAAGGATGTAATTATGACACCGCAAAATATACAGACGGGAAGCGATAGAATTGCTTATGTTGTAAGAAATGTGCCCGATGCAGATATTATTGTTAATATACAAGGGGACGAACCTTTTATTAAAGGAGCAATGATTGACGAGGCAATAGAGCCCTTGTTATTTGATAAAGGGGTTGATGTATCAACTTTGGCAAAAAAAATAACATCGGTTGATGAATTAAAATCCGCTTCAATTCCAAAAGTTGTTTTTGATTATCATAATTTTGCGTTATATTTTTCACGATCACCAATACCTTATGTTAGGGAGGCAAAAAATTTTCAAGAGAGGTTAATTATGGGGAATGTATTTAAGCATATAGGATTATATGTTTATAAGCGTCAAGCATTATTACGTTTTACCGAATTACCTCAAACAGATTTAGAAAAAACGGAAAAGCTTGAGCAGTTAAGGATGTTGGAAAACGGCATGAGGATAAAAATTGTAGAAACAAATTACGAGAGTATCTCGGTAGATACACCGGCAGATTT
>DAINPX010000344.1:0-3838 GCA_036743235.1 Melioribacteraceae bacterium | reverse complement strand
CGGATATATTAAATATGATGAAGGAAAAGATATTAATTACTATATTAATCTTGCCGGCGGCATAGGTAAAACTGCAAGAGAAGAGATTTATTTAATAAAAGGTAAAACACGTGGTTGGACTTTAATTGAAGAGGAAACAAAATACGAAATAGAACCGGGTGATTATATTTGGATTCCAAAAGAGTTACGCCGAGATTTTACATATTACAGTGAAAGAGTTTTAGCTATTAGTAGTGTAGTTGGCACTTTAACAACTATTGCATTATTAATTGTTCAATTAACAAAATAGAATTAGGATTAGGTTTATATGTCTGAAAACAACGAAAAGAAAGTTCATTTTTCTGATTATCTTTATATCTTGTATAAATGGAAAGTTTTAATTATTACGGTTTTAATAATATTTACGGGGTTTGCCGTTGCACTTGCTTTTTTGCTACCGGTTACTTATAGGGCAGTTGCTGTTGTTTCTATTCCACCCGAAAGTAATTTGGGTTTAAGTGGTTTAACGGGATTATTAGGAGGCGGAAAGTCTTCTCAATCTTTAGGTGCAAAATTATTTGGTACTTCATCCTCATCCGAAGATATGCTTCTTGGGTTGCTAAATTCTCGTTCTGCTTTAACCAATGTAATAAACAAGTATAATTTAATTGATTATTATGAAATTGAAGATAATAACTTGGATAAAACAATTAAAGCATTTAAAAATGATATATTGTTTGAACCTAACGAGTTTCAATTTATTGAAATTAGCGTTATTAATAAAAATGCAAAAAAAGCAGCGGAAATGGCAAATTATTTTGTTCATTTAGTTGATAGTTTAAATATTTATGTTAATGTTGAAGCCGCAAGAAATAATAGAATTTTTGTTGAACAGAGATATAACAAAAATTTAGCAGATTTAAAAGAAGCCGAAGATAGTTTATATAAATTCCAAAAAAAATACGGAATTTTTGCAGTTCCGGAACAATTAGAGATTTCTGTTAAGGCTGCCGCATCTTTAGAAGCTCAATTAATGGAAAAAGAGATAGAAAGTTTTTTACTTAAGCAACAATACGGGGCAACCAGTCCGCAATATATGGGAATGCAAACCCAAATGAATTTATTAAAAGATAAAGTTAACGAATTAAAAAATAATTCTTCTTTATCATCTTCATCAAATGTTTTATTTCCGTTTAAGAATGTACCGGATATGATGATAAAATATCTTCGTTTTTATAGACAATTGGAGATTCAGTCTAAAATACTTGAAGTTATTTTACCTATGTATGAACAAGCTAAAGTTGAAGAACAAAAAAGTATTCCTTCTTTATTGTTTATTGATAAAGCTGTTCCGCCACAAGTTAAGTATGAGCCAAAACGTGTTTTTATTGTTGCAGCCATTAGCATGGTAACATTGTTTTTGCTAATTGTATTTACTTTCAGAGCTGAATATGTTAGCAATTTGAATGTTCCAAATAATCAATTAGTAGATGGCGAAAAGAAAGTTTATTTAAAGTTCAAAAAAATATTTGGCATTAAAAATTAATGATTACTTTTGTTACAATCATTGTTTTAGTACTTGTCGTAATACTTAATCATTTCTTGTTTAAAAAACTGATTAACCATTTAACATTATATGCTTTTAGCTGGGCATTTTATATTATTCTTTACGATTTAAGATTAATGAATTATCCTGATATAAGACCTGTTACTTGGTTTGTTATCTTAATAACATTCTTTCTTTTTATTTTAGGTATTTTTACTGTTTTTATTGCCAGAAAAGTGTTTAATAAAAACAATGATGTTTTTGCTGAAAAAAAAGAGAGGGAATTTTCTTTTTTTAAGGATGACGGTCAAATATTAAAAATTGCAATTTATTTTTTTGGTCTAATCGGTTTATATGCCGCCTATCATCATTGGATGGAATTGATTGCAAAGTTTGGAAGTATAACTAAAGTATTGCTTAATGCAAATGTTATTTATGGTATGCGTGTTTCGGGCGAATTTGGAGGATCTCTTCCATACTTATATACGGTTGCTTATGTAGGCGTTTTTTTTGCGGCAATTTACACTGCTTATAAAGAAAAGTTAACCTTTGCTGCAGTAATTCCGATGTTTGCCGTAATTCTTAAAGATACCGCAAGCGTTGGTAGAACAGGTATATTATTCGCTTTTCAGCTATTCTTTTTTACATTCTTTTTTACCCGGTATGCATTAATTACAATTAAAACAGAAAGGAAAAAGAACTATAAAGGATTGGTTATAGGTGCACTAATTGTTATTATTATTGCTGTTTCTGCCGTTACTCTTATTAAAACTTTTAGAGGACAGATTGAAACTTATACGGCAACCTCTAGGTCTTTAAGCAAGTTTAAAAATTCTCTCTTTATATCTCCGTCAATGTACTTATATTTCAGTTCTAATCCTGTAGCATTAAATAGATATCTGATTTCTGAAGATGAAAATTTAATGATTGGCGAAAATACTTTTTTAACATTCTATAATTTTATTTCTAAGTTTGATGTTGTTAGACATCCAAATTTTTATCCCAAAGGATATTATATTCCGATGTGGACTAATCAGGCAACTTATTTAAGAGAAATTCATGCCGATTTTGGATATTTCGGATTGTTTATTATTCCATATTTATTAGGTGTGGCTTGCACATTTTTGTGGTTTAGGTATTTTGAAACAAATAATATGAAGTATCTTGTCTTATATTCATTTCTAACTTTGGTTGTCTCTTTTGCTATTATGCTAATGATTACAAGAATGGCGGGTTTTTGGATAGCTCTAATAATCCTTCTAATTACTATTCCGATAATTGATAAATTAAGTTTGTTTAATTCGGAAAGGAAGAAAAATAAAATACAAATATTACTATCAAACAAATGAGTATTAATTCTTCTTCCGGAAAGCTGATAAAAAATTTATTATCAATTACTTCAGGTCAATTTATAAATCTGTTCTTATCGTTTTTATCAATTACCTTGGCAGCCCGTTATTTAGGGGTCGAAAATTTCGGTAAATTTGGATATCTATTAGCTGTTGTAAGTGTAGTTTCAAAAATAATAGATTTTGGTTTTACGCCAATAGTTTTTAGGGAATTATCCATTAACAAGAAATATGATTTGTTAAATAGTGCAATTGTATTTAGGATTTTGGCGTTTTTTGTTGTTGCTGTAGTATTAAATATTGTTTTGTTTTTCTTTAATACTTCCTTAACCGAACAAATTCTTTTAAACTTACTTTTAACCAATTCTTTAATTTCTGCCAGATTTATATGTGTTAGGGAACTTTTAGATGTTCCGTTTAAGGTAGAATTGAAAATGCATTATCCTATGCTATTTACCAATATTGATAATATTGTTTTATTCTTAACTGTTATTTTATTGCCATTTTATGAAGATAAGTTAACATTGTTTATTGTAGGATATGTTGTTTCTAATTTGCCGGGATTATTTTTAACATTGTACTTTTTATACAAAAAGTTTGGTTATTATTTAAAAATAAATTTGTCGTCTATAAAATACTTATTAAAAGAATCTTTACCATTGTACGGATTTATTGTTTTAGATGCTTTATATCAACAATTGGACGTAATCTTATTAAAAAACTTATCAACTTATCACGATGCCGGTATTTACTCAGTTGCATTAAGGTTATCAACTCCTTTATTAATTATTCCTACTGCAATAATACATACAATCTTTCCTACTCTTTCAAAAAACTTTATTAATAGCAAAAATGATAATTCGTTTATAATAAATCTAATTTTTAAAATTCTTTTTATTTTAAGTTTTTCAATATCTATAGTTTTTTTCTTTTATTCAAAAAACATTATTATGTTAGTTTTTGG
>DAINPX010000343.1:0-3842 GCA_036743235.1 Melioribacteraceae bacterium | reverse complement strand
TTGCACCCGTAGCTTAATTGGATAGAGCATCTGACTACGGATCAGAAGGTTCGGGGTTCGAATCCCTGCGGGTGTACTACAGAATAAAAAAACGCAACTAATATTTAGTTGCGTTTTTTATTTTAAATAACTATTTAGTTAATATTGAGGTATTTTCTTCTTTGATTAAACTTAGGATATTTTTATCTTGTAGATTAGATTATTTATTTTCTTTAGGCTCATATTCCAAACAATTAAAACCGGAATATTTTTTAACTTCTAAAGCTGGTAATCTTTTAGCTTTAAATTTTAGTGCTTTACAACCATAGGGGTAATTTGTATCCCATGTTATGTAAAAATGTTTACATTTATTGCAGTTAGGAATATTCATAGTAATATAGAATTAATAAAGTAAAGTTATTAATAAAATTATTTAAATAAAAGGAAGAATTTTGATGACTACTCTTGTTACAGGCGGAGCAGGTTATATTGGAAGCCATTTTGTTAGAATGTTGCAAAAAAAGGGTAAAAACATCGTAATTGCCGATAATTTATCACGAGGGCATATTGAATCTATCCCAAGTGGAATTAATTTTATTAAAGTTGATTTAAAAGACTATAAAGCTACCGAAGAAATTTTCAAGAAGTTTTCCATAGATTCAATTGTCCACTTTGCAGCTTACGCTTATGTAGGTGAATCCGTTGAACACCCCGAATTGTACTATGAAAATAATGTTTTAGGAAGTTTTAATTTAATAAAAGCAGCTAAAAATGCAAGTGTTAAAAAATTTGTATTTTCCTCTACATGTAGTTTATATGGTAATCCGTTAAATATACCAATTAATGAAGATGAATCGACAAAACCAATTAATCCATATGCATATACAAAGTTGTTTATTGAAAAAATATTGTCTGATTTTGATACTGCCTATGGATTAAAATATGTAGCATTAAGATATTTTAATGCTGCCGGTGCTGATTTTGAAGGTGAAATAGGCGAAAGTCATTTTCCTGAACCTCATTTAATTCCAATTGTGCTTTATACAGCATTAAAAAAAAGAGATTTTGTAAGTATTTTTGGGGATAATTATAATACACCTGACGGAACTTGTATAAGAGACTATATTCATATTTATGATTTGGCTGATGCACATTTACGAGCTTTAGATTATTTGAATAATGGCGGCAATTCGGATATTTTTAATTTAGGTACGGGGAATGGGAATTCTGTTAAAGAAATAATTGATTCTGCAAAAAAAATAACAAAATTAAATATTCCATATAAAATTGAAGGAAGACGAGCAGGCGACCCCGATATATTGGTTGCCGATAATAAAAAAGCGAAAGAGATATTAGGGTGGTCACCAAAATATAATTTGGATGATATAATTAGTTCGGCATTTAACTGGCATAAAAATCAAAAACATTAAAAATTATGGAAATTATTGAAACAATTATTAAAGAAGTAAAAATTATTAAACCTAATGTTTACAAAGATGAACGTGGTTATTTTTTTGAATCTTTTAACAAAAACAGATTTCATTTAAATGGAATAGATATTGAATTTGTGCAAGATAATATTTCTAAATCACAAAAAGGGACTATTCGCGGATTGCATTATCAAGTGGGAGAATTTGCTCAAGATAAATTATGTCAAGTTATATTTGGCAAAGTGTTGGATGTAGCTATTGACATAAGGTTTGGCTCGCCAACTTTTGGTAAATATGTTGCTATTGAATTATCTGATGAGAATAATTTACAATTGCTAATTCCAAAGGGTTTTGCTCATGGTTTTGAAGTACTAAGCGATTACGCAATATTTCATTATAAATGTTCCAATTTTTATAATAAAGATTGTGAAAGGAGCATACTTTTTAACGATAAAGATATTAATATAAAATGGACTACGCCAAATCCGATAATTTCGGATAAAGATAAAAATTCGATAAATTTTAAAAATATTAATAAAGATTTTTTAATCTAATAACGGAGTAATAATGAAATTATCAATTATTGGTACAGGTTATGTAGGATTAGTTTCCGGAACATGCTTTGCCGAAATGGGGAATGAAGTAATTTGTGTTGATAATAATCCGAGCAAATTAAAAAAGTTACGCGATGCCGAAATTCCGATTTACGAACCGGGATTAGATATTTTGTTTTATAGAAATATTGCAAAAAAAAGATTAACATTTACAGATGATTTGGTAAGTGCTGTAAAATCAACCGATGTAATATTTTTATGCTTGCCTACTCCACAAGATGAAGATGGTTCGGCTGATTTAAAGTATGTATTTGGAATGGCTGAAGAAATTGGTAAAATATTATACGAAAGCGGTGATAAGGACTTTAAAATAATTGTTAATAAAAGTACGGTTCCTGTAGGTACTTGTAAAGCAGTAACTGATATAATTGCAAAACACAATGTTAAAAATTACGAAGTGGTTTCTAATCCCGAATTTTTACGTGAAGGATTTGCAGTTGATGATTTTATGAAACCCGATAGAATTGTTATAGGAGCAACAAGTAAACAAGCATTAAGCATAATGAAATCTATTTACGAACCGTTTGTTCGTCAAGGAAACCCCATAATTGAAATGAACCCGGAAAGCTCTGAAGTAACAAAATATGCTGCAAACTCTTATTTGGCTATGCGTATAACTTATATGAACGAACTAGCTAATTTTTGTGAAAAAGTTGGGGCTAATGTAGATTTAGTTAGAAAAGGAATGGGTACGGATAATAGAATTGGTAAAAGATTTTTATTCCCCGGCATCGGCTACGGCGGTTCATGTTTTCCTAAAGATGTAAATGCTTTAATTAAAACAAGCGAAGAAAACAATTCTCCGATGAAAATTCTTAAGTTAGTTGACCAAGTTAACAAAGAGCAGAAAAAAGTTTTAGTTTCAAAAATATTAGCACATTTTGATAATAATATTGCAGGTAAAAAATTTGCGGTTTGGGGTTTGGCGTTTAAACCGAATACCGATGATATGCGAGAAGCTCCGGCAGTTGTTATTATTAACGAATTATTAGCTTTGGGTGCAAAAGTATCTGCTTACGACCCTGCTGCAACCGAAAATGCCAGGTTTTATTTACAAGAAAGAATTGAATATAAAGAAGATCAGTACGAAACTTTAGAAAATGCGGAAGCTTTATTGATATTAACCGAATGGAACGAATTTAGAAATCCGGATTTCGAGAAAATTTCTTCTTTATTAAATAACAAACTTATTTTTGACGGAAGAAATATTTTTGAAACCGAAAAAATGAATGATTTGAAATATACCTATTATTCAATTGGAAGAAAAGCTATTATTAACTAAAGCTAAATTAGATTTTATTAGAATTTATTTTTATGATAGTTTAAAATAAAAAAACCCCTGAAAAGGGGTTTTTTTGTAAATCTCGTTATATCGCTTTTAACTTGTTGGATTCATCAATAGAAAAAATCTTCTCCAAATCCAATAATATTAATAATCTATCTTCAAGTTTGCCAACAGCTGTAATATAATCCGAATCTATTCCTGCAACCATTGCCGGAGGTGGTTCTGTAATGCTTTTTGGAATTCTTAAAACTTCGCTAACTTCATCAACTATAAAACCAACTGTAACTCCGCTTAAATCAACAACAATAATTCTTGTACGATTATCGTGTTCAATTCTTGCCATATTTAGGCGTGTTCGTAAATCTATTACAGGTATAATTCTACCGCGAAGATTGACAACTCCGTCAATAAACTCAGGCGAGTTAGGTACTTTTGTAATTTGCATCATCCTATTTATTTCTTGAACTTTTAGAATGTCAATTCCAAATTCTTCTTCACCGATTTTAAAGCTAACAAGCTGTAAAAGCTCACTTA
>DAINPX010000342.1:0-3850 GCA_036743235.1 Melioribacteraceae bacterium | reverse complement strand
TTTGATTTGCCCGAAGCAGAACCCGAACTTGTGGGTGGTTATCATACAGAATATAGCAGTATGAAATTTGCAAGTTTCTTTTTGGCTGAATATGCTAATATGATAGTTGCTTGCGGAATTATTACCACTTTGTATTTAGGTGGATGGCAAGTGCCATATTTAGAAAAATTAAACTTGGGAGATTTTTGGACTCCTATTATTCAAGTATTGGCGTTTTTTGTTAAAATTGGTGTTATGTTGTTTTTTATGATTTGGGTACGTTGGTCATTACCTCGTTTTAGATATGATCAATTAATGAATTTAGGTTGGAAAGTTATGTTCCCGTTAGCTTTGTTAAATGTACTTTGGGTTGCATTTTTAATTATGGGATTAAAATTATAAAGGATTATTATGACCGGAAATTATAGAAAGAAAGATTTAAACTTTTTACAAAAAATGTATATCCCCGAAATTATGAAGGGGTTGGCTTTAACATTTAAAAATATGTTGCGAAAGCCTGTAACTATGGAATACCCGGAAGTAAAGTTTAACCCTCCTGCTTCTTATCGAGGGCGTCCGGTTTTGGTAAAAGAAGAGAACGGATTGGGTCGCTGTGTTGCATGTGGTTTATGCAGTAGAGTATGCCCTGCATTAGCAATAGAGGTTCAAGCCGCTGAAACCGAATTGGAAAAAGAAAGATATCCTATTAAATTTGAAATAAATATGTTACGTTGTATTTTTTGTGGATTTTGTGAGGAAGTTTGCCCTGAAGAAGCAATTGTTATGAGTAAAGATTATGAACTTGTATTTACAAACAGAGAAGATGCAATTTTTGGAAAAGATAAACTTCAAGTACCGATTAGTGAATTAAAAGACAGAATTGAATTTTTAAGAAAAAATAAATAAACTTTTTTCCGGTATATTATGGTTTTTAGACTACTTATAGGTATTCTATTTTTATTGTGCGGAAGTAATTTTGCCCAATACTTCAGTAGTATTAATATACCCGGTTATGTAATAAAAGGTTCAAATTTTCAAGTTTCGTTTAAAGGCTTATTCGACGATAATGAACTTGAACAAGCTTATTTATATCTATTAATAGATGATAATATCCAATTATTAAAAGCACAATTTACCGCCGGACAAAATTACATACAACTTCCTATATCCTACGAAAAAAATAATTACGGGAATGTTAATAAGATTACCCTTGATAAAAATATTGTGCAAAAGCATAAAAATAGTCCGTTCCAACTTTTAATAAGCTTTAAAGGTGGTTATGATCCTAATACAACAATTAGATATGTTTGGGGAGCTTTAGAAGGGAAAAAGCGATTGGTTTTTAACTCCTCATTTATAGAATCACGAAACTCAAACGTTCCTGCTACTTTGTATCTTCCATTTTATGATAAGGGGAATAAAGCGGGTAATTTACTGCTAGTAAAAAAGAACGGATATTTTAATATGCCGCTTAATTTTTCTTCAAAAAAATTACTTGTTGAATACTGGATAAAATTAAATTCTATTGGCGGTAAAATGAGTTTATTAAATCCGTCAAATAGTTTTGAACTTTTTAATATTTCCTTAGCCGAATTTAACTTTATGAAAATTGAGAGACCGGATGATGAATTCTTTTATAACGATTATTTTATTGATAAGTTGCAGTGGTATTATTTTTGCTTTTTAATTGATAAGGAAAAAGGAAAAATAAAGGTTTTTGTAAACGAGAAACCTATTTATTCGTTTAGTGTAAATAAAGATTTTATTGAAAAAGAACTAGAAATAAAATTTGATAATGAAAAAGGGAACGGTACTATAGAGATAGATAGGCTTAGAGTTTATGAATTTGAAGATAAAGTAGAAGAAATATTTAATAATAAATTTAAACTCAATCCTTTTTCGGAAAATAATAAAGTCCTTTTTAAGTATGATTTTGACGAAACCTATATAGGTAAATTAGAGGGGAAGAATAATATAAAATTTTATAATTGTGAACTAAGTTTATCTTCGGCTTTAATTTATAGCGATTTACCGGAACTTGATGTTGAAGTTTTTACAGGCTTTTATACAATTAGATGGCAAAATAAAAATACCAACAATAAAAATTTCATTTTGGAGCGTTCTGATAACGGCATTAATTTTTATGATATGTACAAAGTTGAAGCTACGGGTGAAGAGGATGAAAAATTTATATATACGGATTCTAAAAGCTTGGAAGGAAAAGTAATATTTTACAGATTGAAGATATCTGATAAAATGGGGCGATATTATTATTCCAATACAATTAAGGTGGGTGTTACGGCAAAACAAATTTTGGAAGTAAAGCCAAACTTTCCTAATCCTTTTAATCCTTCAACGGAAATTACCGTTAATATGCTGGAAGATGCCGAAGTAGAGATTGTTATTTTTGATATTACGGGTAAGGAAATTGAAAGACTTTATAACGGATTATTAAATAAAGGTTTACATATATTTAAATTTAACGGTAGCGATTATCCTTCGGGAATATATTTGTGTAAGGTGAGTAGCGGGCAAGTTTTAAAAGTGCAAAAGATGATTTTAACAAAATAGACGGGTATTTATGTTTTCAAAAGTGTTTTCTGCGGCAACTTACGGAATTGATGCCTTTGTTGTTGAAGTAGAAACTCATTTCGATAGAAAACTCCCCTCGTTTACAATTGTGGGCTTGCCCGATAATGCTGTAAAGGAGAGTAGAGAAAGGGTTTCGGCAGCCATTATTAATAGCGGGTTTGAATTTCCGGTAATAAAAATAACTGTAAATTTAGCTCCGGCAGATATAAGAAAAGAAGGGAGTTCGTTCGATTTACCTATTGCAATAGGTTTGCTTGCAACAAGCGGAATTGTTAAAGATACTTTACTTAATGACACAATTATATTAGGCGAATTGGCATTAGACGGAGTTTTACGTAAAGTACACGGCGGATTACCGATTGCAGTTGAAGCCAAAAAACTTGGTTATAAACGTGTAATAATGCCAATCGATTCTATTAAAGAGGCAAGTATTGTTGACGGCATTGATGTTTACGGGATGAATAATTTAAGCGAAGTAGTTAATTTTTTAAACGGAGAGACAGACCAACAACCCGTAATTACTTCTTTAGATGAAATATTTGGGCAAATTAATGCATATCATTTGGATTTTAGTGATGTAAAGGGGCAAGAGAACGTAAAAAGATCTTTGGAAATTGCTGCTGCAGGAGGGCATAATATTTTAATGATTGGACCTCCGGGAAGCGGTAAAACAATGCTTGCTAAACGGTTTCCCACAATATTACCCCCTTTAACTTTTGAAGAAGCTTTAGAAACTACAAAAATTCATTCTGTTGCAGGGTTAATGCCTTCGGATAAAGCACTAATAACCGAAAGACCGTTTAGAAGTCCTCATCATACTGTTTCGGATGCAGCTTTAATTGGTGGCGGAACTATTCCCAGACCCGGTGAAGTTAGTTTTGCTCACCACGGAGTGTTGTTTTTAGATGAATTACCGGAATTTAAAAAGAATGTTTTAGAGGTTTTACGCCAACCGATGGAAGATTATAAAGTTACGATAAGTCGTTCAAAACTATCGTTAGATTTTCCTGCAAACTTTATGTTGGTTGCCGCTATGAATCCTTGTCCGTGCGGGTATTTTACCGACCCAAATAAAGCATGTACATGTACCACACCAACTATACAAAAGTACATGTCCAAAATATCGGGTCCGTTATTAGATAGAATTGATATTCACATAGAAGTTCCTGCAGTAAAATATAAAGAACTCTCCTCAAATGCAAAAGGAGAAAGTTCTCAAGAAATTAGACAAAGGGTTGTAAAAGCGAGACAAATACAAATAAAAAGATTTTTGCACTAT
>DAINPX010000341.1:0-3851 GCA_036743235.1 Melioribacteraceae bacterium | reverse complement strand
TTTCTTTTTTTATAGTTATGGTTAACAATAACGTCATTCATCAGTTTGGAATTTGGTATAATAAAAACTTTATCATTTTCGCCGGTTACCAAACTTGTAAAAATCCCTATTTCTTCAACGTTTCCTTTAACAGATCCGGCTTCAATAAATTCACCGACCTTTATAGGTCTAAAAATAATTAACATAACACCGGCAGCAAAGTTGGAAAGTGAACCTTGTAAAGCTAAACCTACAGCCAAACCGGCAGCACCCAATACCGCAATAAACGATGTTGTTTCTATTCCCACTTGATTTATGGCAGCCAATACAACAAAAATAATAATTAATACCCGTGTAAAGTTTGCAACAAATTTAGATAATGTTTTTTCCACATTTCTTTTTTCAAGTAGTTTTAACGTATATTTTGAAATAACTTTTGCAATCCAAATACCAATAATTAGTATAAAAACTGCACCTACAACTTTTAAACCATAGACAATTAACAATTGTTTTGCATTTTCAATATACTGTTCCATACATTCCTCACTTAAAATATGTTAAAAGATACACCTAATTGTAAAGCTTCCCTAAACTGTGTTTTTACCGATTGTGATTTTTCATAAACTAATAATGTAGTTAAATTTACATTAAAAATCGAATTAATTTTTGCTCGTAAAGTATTATCCCACCTAACATCCCACACATCAATATGTTCAAAACGAGTAAATAAGCGTAAACGTGAACTGTAAGTAATATTTTCCATAATATCAAACTTTGCTTCCGTAACCGATTCCATACCGGTTTCAAACTTAAATGCTTCAACTTTGGTTTTTGTATCTTCTTTATCCGAGTAACTTCTATATTTATTGGTAAAAACTTCTTGCAACGCAATACCCAAACGAGAAGTAAACCCCGTAACTTTGTTGTAACTAAAACCAATACTTTGTGTTACATAACCGGGGTCAAAAAAATCGGAAATTTGAATAGGTGTTGTTTTGGAATAGTCGTATCCTTTTGTAATAACCGTTCTAACGGTATTACTAAAATAAGGATCAACTTGCCAACCCATACGGTACAATAATATTGTTTCAAAAAATATTTCATTGCTATTGGTTTTAAATATAGCATCTCCGGTTTTTGTTTTTCCGTAAACAATATTTAAGTGATTAAAAAGTAAAAGAGAATCTTTAACATATTTAACCCCAAAATCGCCAAAAACCGACCAAGTTATCGAATTTTCACCACCTTGAGACCAATTTGTAAACGAAACTTGACTTGCATTAACTCCTGTAACGCCGGTTAAATAAACACCGTTTGTTCTGGTTGTATCTTTTGTAATATTTGCACCGTATAAATCCAAAAAAGCTAAAAGTAATAAAATTAATTTCATTAAAACTCCTAATAGTTAATAAAAAAGCAAATAAATATTTATATTAGCAGTATAATTATAAACAAATTTGTAATAATTTTAAAGAGGATATATGGAAAACTGTATTTTCTGTAAAATTGCAAACGGCGAAATACCCTGCAATAAAGTATATGAAGACGAAAACGTAATTTCTTTTATGGATATCAATCCTATTAACAAAGGACATTTATTGGTTATCCCCAAAAAACACTTTCAAGAAGTTAAAGATTACGATGACGAGATTGGAGGCAAATTATTTAATGTTGCCGTTAAAATAGAAAAAGCAATTAGAAAAGTTGAGGGAATTAAATTAGAAGCTACAAGTTTTGTAATTGCCAACGGTAAAGCTGCAGGACAGGAAGTTTTTCATAGTCATCTACATATTATTCCACGATATGAAAACGATAATATGACTACTAAAATTAACAGAACCGAAAAATCTTCTGCCGAAGAATTGAAAAATCTGGCAAATTTAATAAACAATAATATTTGATAAAATTAAATATAATTTAAGGAGAAAGTATGAAGATAAAACTATTAATTGCATTAATAACAATAGTTACATTATGGGGATGTAACACAATGATGCTTACGCCTGTTAACTTTGCATGGCCTATTGAAAGTGCGTTAACTACAGACGACACCGGTACAATATCAGAAAACAGATATGCAATAACCATTAATGTTAACAGCTTATTTACCGAGGAATTTGGACTGAATGCAGATGTAAAAGAAAAAATTGTTCATATTATTAGAAACGAAAAAGGATATTATTTTTTAACATCCGATAGTTTTAAAAATGTTTATATTTTTGTTGCAAGCGAAGGTTCGTTAAAATTAGTAAAAAAAGTTTTAATTGATGAAAAAGGATTAAATAATCCTGCTTTTAACCAAAGAGAACCGAATATTGAATTAATTTATAAAAACGGAGATGCTGTATTATTAAACGGAGAAGGAATTGTAGGAGGTAAAAAATGAAATTAAAAACGTTTATTTTATTTTTGTTGGCTTTTACTTTATCTAATTTAATAACTTTAAAGGCACAAAGCGATTTAGAAGTAACTAAAGCATTTAAATCAGCTGTAGAGACATTGGGAAATGATATTGACAAAGCAAAAAGTATTACGGAAGTACCCGAATTTGAAACAAGGGCAAGCGATTTAAAAGAAAAATATTTAAACAAAAAATCATTATTGGATAAGGCTCTTTACCCAGAAACATTTGAAAGTACTTTTACAAAAATTAACAATAAAATAGAAGTAATAAAAGGAAAACTAAGCCAAATAAGTGATTTAGAAGTTGAAGTAACCGATTTAAAAGGAAAACTTGAAGAACTTAAAGAATATGTAAATAGACTTAGCGAAGATTATTATACAACTTTGCGTGAGGTTGTAAGTTTACGCGAAAGTAATAAACGCGATAGAAAAACAATTGACTCGTTAAACTCGTTAATGAAAAAATTACGCGATAATAGTAAACAACGTAATAGTTTAATTGATGAGTTGGCTAACAGTTTATTCTTTAGCAACGAAAAAAGTGTTGAATCTATGAATGAAGTAGAGAAAAAAGAACTCTTTATTAAATTTAAAAGCAGTAATATGTTAGAAAACATAAAACGCTTAATTATGGATAACACTCGTTACATTGAATCTGGTGCATTTACTACAAAACAACTTGACGAATTTAAGGAAGAACAAAAAGAATTTAAATCAAGATGGAAAGCAATAGGTAATAAAATTGCTCAAGTTTATGCTACACCAAAAGAAAAAGAAGCGGAATTAAACAATGTTGAAGCTTTATTAAATAAATGGGATAATTCAATTGACCAGAATATTTGGCAAAATATTGACGTTCAGTTTAGGCTTAAGGATATAACTTTAGAAAGCTTTAATAACGGCGAAGGTTTTTATAACGCAATTATCAGTTATATAGATAAACAAATTAAAAACACAGAACAAAAAAGCAGCGAAGATAAACATAACGCTTACAACACTTTTGCCGATAGCGTATATTACAAAAATATTGCGGATACTTGGATTCCGTTGTTAACACGCTATAAATTATTAAGCGATGAACAAGTTGAAAATATTGACAAGAAAATTGAAGAATGGCACGACTCTTTAGGCGAAGAAATGCCAAACTGGATTTACTTACTTGTTATAGGAGTACTTGTTTTGGTTGTTATTGTACTAATTGTTATGTTAACGGTTAAAAACAGTCAGCTAAAAAAACAACTGAAAAACAATGAATAAATTTAGTAAATAGATTATTTAAAACCCCTAATAGTTTATTATTAGGGGTTTTTTATTCCCCTTTCTTCACACCCAATATTTTTATAAGTTAGTGTTTTATATCACATATTACCTCTCTTCCAAACAATTAACTTGACAATTGTTATTAATTAATTTAGTTTAATTTTGTTATATAATTATTTATGAGGTAGGGAAAGTGGAACAAAAAACAA
>DAINPX010000340.1:0-3854 GCA_036743235.1 Melioribacteraceae bacterium | reverse complement strand
AGGTATGTTGATAATAATATTATTGCAACAATTAATGATACTTCTCAGTTAATTAAATTAAAGAAAATTGATTTTAAAGGCAGATTAATTGTTCACTTAAAACTTGATAGTGGTATGGGGCGTGTTGGGGTAAAGCCTTTGGAAATTGTTTCATTTATTAAAAAATTGCGAGAAAATAAAAATATCATAGTTGATGGTGTTTATACTCATTTTGCTACTTCAGATGAAAGAGATAAGACATTTGCTTATCAACAATTGGATAATTTTAATAAAATGATTACCAAAATAAAAGAAGCGGGTATTAATCCTTCATTAATTCATGCTGCTAATAGTGGTGCAATAATAGATATTCCGGAAGCATATTTTGATGCAGTACGTCCGGGTATTGCTTTATATGGATACTATCCTTCTAATGAGACATCTATGTCAATTAAATTAAAGCCGGTAATGTCTTTAATTAGCAAAATAACATCTATAAAAAAAATTAATAAAGGGGAATCCGTTAGTTACGGTAGATTATTTATTGCAGATGAAGATACAACAGTTGTAACGGTACCAATTGGATACGCAGATGGCTATAACAGAAATTTAACAAATAAAGCAATTGGATTCTTAAATAAAGAAGTTGTTAAGCAAGTCGGCAGAGTTACTATGGATAGAATACTATTTGAAATTAAAAATAAAAGCATTAAATTAGACAGTAAAATAATACTTATGGGAAATATCGGTGAAATGAAATTTGATGCAAATGATTGGTCAAATATTCTAAATACAATTCCTTACGAAATTACTTGTAATATTAGCAAAAGAGTACCAAGAGTATATAAAAAATGATAGATTTTTCTAAATTATACATTACCAAGCTTATAAACTACTCGTCAAGTTTATTAAAACTCACTTCCGAAAAGATTGTCTATATTCAAATATTAAAAGAATCTCTTTTAGAATCGGATAATTTGGAATTATTAATAAAAGAAATGAAAAAAGTAACTGAATTATCAAAAATGGCAATTCATTTATCTGAGATATACAGTTTTTGCAATAACCCCGAAATAGATTTTACAGGATTAAGTATTAAATTTAAAGAACAAAGTCAATTACTAAATAAAGATATAGTTTTATTGCTAGAAATTATATCATCCGAAAAGCTTAAGGAAATTCTAATAAAAATTTGTAACTATGTTAACGCAAAAAGTGATCTAATTATTAAGAAGACAGAAAACACTGTTGACAATAATGAAAGTGATATTGCAAGAAATAATAAGTTAAAAGAAGATTTTATTCTATCTGACGATGATGAAGAAGAAAACAGTTATGAGTTTTATGTAAAGACAGTACTTTTTCCGATAAGAGAATTAGATTCGTTTTTACAGAGGTTAGAGTTTTACGAAACACCGTATGATGAAATGGACAGATATCAAACAATTATTGAAAAGAATGCATATCTATCACAAAAGTATAGTTTTGAATTAATTGCTAATATGCACTTTTATTTTTCAGGTGCACTAAAACATATAATGGAACATCGATTAATAGTTGATAAGGATTTAATTGAAAAAATGAGAGCCTGTTTAATAGTTATTGCTGCTTTGGTGAGACAAAAAGATGTGGATATTACAAACTATTTTAATAAAGCTGATAAACTCGGCAAATTAATACAGAATATTAAAGGTTAAATATGGAACTATATGTTTGTATAATGGCAGGAGGAGTAGGATCTAGATTTTGGCCAAGAAGTAAACAAAAGACTCCCAAACAGTTATTAAAGATTTTTAGCAATAACTCGATGATTTTTGACACTGTCAAAAGATTAAACGGACTAGTTGAAAATGATAAAATTTATGTAGTTACTAATAAAATTCAAAAAGAAAAAGTTGAAGAAGAACTTCCATTTATCCCAAAAGAAAATATTATTGCCGAACCTTATGGTAAAAACACAGCTGCATGTATCGGTTTAGCATCAATTATTATAGAAAAAAGGAGTAAAGATGCAGTTGTAATTACTTTACCGGCGGATCATTTAATTAAAAATGAAGTTGAGTTTAAAAAAATTTTATTGGAAGCAGCTGAATTTGCATATAATAAGAAAGGACTGGTTACTATTGGTATAAAACCAAACAGACCCGAAACAGGTTATGGTTATATCCAAATTAATGAAGAGATAGTAGAACAAAATATTCATAGAGTTTTAACTTTTGCCGAAAAACCAAATTTATCTACTGCGGAAAGATTTTTACAATCAGGTGACTTTTTGTGGAATAGTGGAATGTTTATTTGGCGGGTTGATACCATTTTAAATGAACTTAAAATGTATTTAAACGAATTGTATTTGGGATTACAAGAAATATCTGCCGTACTTAACACAGATGATTATGATGCAGTATTACCACAGATTTACGGAAAACTAAAAAGCATTTCAATTGATTATGGGATTATGGAAAAATCAAATAATGTGTTTTTGATTAAAGCAAATTTTGATTGGAACGATGTGGGTAGTTGGGAAGCAGTTTACGAGTTATCTGCAAAAGATAATTTTGGAAATGCAATTACCGGAGAAGCTTATTTGGAATCGACTTCAGGAAGTTTTGTTTATAATCCCAAAAAGTTTACTGCTGTAATTGGATTAAAAGATGTGATAGTAATTGAAACTGAAGACGCATTGTTAGTTTGCAATAGAAAAAACGCACAAGAAGTTAAAAATGTAGTAGATTATTTAAAAATGAGTAATAAAACTAACTTAATATAATGAAAAAATTAATTACCGAAAATGATGTTTTAAAGCTATATAAGGACGGAAATAGAGTTCTTTTTATAGGTTCTGATTTTATTATAACGCCTTTGGCTAAAGATAAAATAAGAGAGTTGAAAATAGAAATTAGTTACAAAAAGCAAGAAGAATTAAATAAAGAAATAACAACAAATTTAACATTTATCGGAAATTTAAAATGTGCCATTGGGTCTGACCACACAGGATTTTTTGCTAAAGAAATTGTAAAAAAAATGCTTGTTCAAAAGGGATATTTGGTAAGTGATGTGGGTACTTACTCGGATAAATCCTGTGATTACCCGGACTTTGCTTTTGAAGTTGCAAAAAAAGTTGCGACCGGTGAGACAAATTTTGGAATATTATTGGATGCAACCGGTATTCCTTCGGCAATTACGGCTAATAAGTTGCCAGGTATTAGGGCAGCAACTTGTTATAATGAATTTTCGGCAAGAAGCAGTAGAGAGCATAACAACTCCAATATACTTGTTTTAGGAGCTAAAATGTTAGGAGAAGAATTGATAAAGAGTATAATTGAAATTTATTTAAGTTCTAAATTTTTAGGTGAAAGACATCAAAAACGTTTAGATAAAATTGATAAAATTGAAAAATATTTTTTGAGCAATAGTTTAAAATAGGTTGTAAGTGAAGTTATTTACGGCAGAAGTAACCGAAAACAGAATGATTAATGATTCCACATTTATTCTTTCATGTAAAAACAAAGAACTTTCGGAAGAAATAAATGCAGGGCAGTTTTGTAATATAAAGGTAAATGATACATATGTTCCGCTTTTAAGGCGTCCCTTTAGCATTTCTGATGTTGATAAGGACATATTATCTTTTATGATAAGCATAAATGGAAAGGGGACAGAACTATTATCGAAAAAACATACCTACGAAAAGTTAGATATACTTGGTCCTTTAGGTAATTCCTTTGGTATTAATGATTGCTATGATATAGCAATATTGGTATCCGGTGGCATTGGAATTGCACCGTTTCCTTATTTAATAAAATCTTTAAAAAATAAACCGATTATTGGATATTTTGGTTTTAGAACTAAAAAAGAAATAATAAAAATAGTTTGTGATA
>DAINPX010000339.1:0-3856 GCA_036743235.1 Melioribacteraceae bacterium | reverse complement strand
AGAATTAATGGCTGAAGAATCTGCTGAAAGAGAACGTACTGCTAAAGAAGAAGAAACCGAAGGCGGAGAAGAAACATCTAGACCAAAGAGAAAACCAGTTCGTTTTAAAGATAGAAGAGATAGACGCCCTAACTTTGGTAAAAAGGCCGATGATGAGCAAACCGAAAGTACATCCGAAAACACAGAAACAACGGAATCTGAAACGGCTACTCAAGAATAGATAGAAAAATTAAATAAAGGAAATAAAAATGGCTATTACAGCAAGTCAAGTTAATGAATTAAGACAAAAAACCGGTGCCGGTATGATGGATTGCAAGAAAGCTTTAACCGAAGCTGACGGCGATTTTGAAAAAGCAATTGAAATTTTACGTAAAAAAGGTGCTGCCGTTGCCGCTAAACGTGCCGATAGATCTGCTAACGAAGGTATTGTTCTTACTAAGGTTACCGAAGACTTCAAAAAAGCTTATATGATTGAAGTTAATTGCGAAACAGACTTTGTTGCTAAAAGTAACGACTTTTTAGGTTTTGCCAACAAAGTGTTAGAAACTGTTGTTGCCAATGATCCTAAAAACATTGAAGAGCTTTTAAGCTTAAATAACTTATCAAACGATTTACAAGATTTAATTGGTAAAATAGGTGAAAAAATTGAAGTTTCCAGATTTGTTATTGAATCAACCGATAACGGCTGTGTTAATGAATACGTACACCATGGCAGTAAATTAGCTATTATTGTTCGTGCAGATAATTTAGGAAACGGTGATGCTGAAGAATTAAAGACCATTTTACGCAATACTGCTATGCAGGTTGCTTCTATGAATCCTTTGGTTCTTTATCGAGAAGAAGTTCCTATGGATACTTTAAATAAAGAAATTGAAATATATAAGGATTTAGCTCGTAAAGAAGGTAAACCCGAAAATATTTTGGATAGAATTGCCAACGGTAAATTAGAAAAATATTTTGAAGAGAACTGTTTGTTTGAACAAGTTTATGTTAAAGACAATACTAAAAAAATTAAAGATTTGGTATCTGAATTTAATAAAAAATATAGTACTGATGTTAAATTGGTAAAATTCTATAGATATCACTTAAGTGATTCAAAAAAATAATATAGATTTTAAATTGAAGGTCTTACTTTTTGTAAGACCTTTTTTTTTATCCTTCCTTAAAATTCTAATTTTATATAAAATAAAAAAATATTATCTTAAGCTACAAATAATTTAAAAATCGGATTGCTTATGACTCAATTGAAATTTAAAAGAATTTTGTTAAAACTTAGCGGTGAATCTTTAATGGGTAAAAAAGGGAACGGAATTGACCCCCAAGTACTAAAATTTTACGCAAACGAAATTAAAAAAGTGCACGATTTAGGAGCAGAAATAGGTATTGTAATTGGAGGCGGTAATATATTTAGAGGATTAAATGCCGAAGAACAAGGTATTGATAGAGTAACCGGCGATCAAATGGGAATGTTAGCAACAATGATTAATTCCTTGGCTTTGCAAAATGCGTTAGAAAAAGAAGGAATGTTTACGCGTTTAATGAGTGCAATAAAAATGGAACAAATAGCCGAGCCCGTTATTAGAAGAAGAGCCGTTAGGCATTTAGAAAAAAACAGAATAGTTATTTTTGGTGCGGGAACGGGACACCCGTATTTTAGTACCGATACTGCTGCTTCATTACGTGCTGTTGAAATAGAAGCGGATGCTATTTTAAAAGGTACAAGAGTAAACGGAGTTTATGATAGTGATCCTGAAAAAAACCCGGACGCTTTATTTTATAATAGTATTACATACTCAGATATTTTAGCTAATAATTTGCGAGTTATGGATTTAACCGCAATTAGTTTATGTAAGGAAAATGAATTGCCTATAATAGTATTTAATATGGATGTTGAAGATAATTTATTAAAATTATTGACCGGTGAAAACATCGGTACTCAAGTTAGAAAATAACATAGTTAAGAACAAAATAGAGGTAATTATGGATCAGACGGTAAAAGAAGCAAAAGACAAAATGCAAAAATCTATCGATACGTTTGCTGCAGAAATAGCAAAAGTTAGAACCGGCAAAGCAACAACTGCTTTATTAGATGGCGTTAAGGTTGATTATTACGGTACTATTACTCCGTTGGCAAAAATGGCAAACGTTTCTGTTTTAGATGCCCATACCTTAGCAATTACTCCTTGGGATAAAGGAATTGTTTCTGCAATAGAAAAAGCAATACTATCTGCCGATTTAGGACTAAACCCAAGAAGTGACGGTACAAATATTAAAGTCCCTATTCCTCCGTTAACTGAAGAAAGACGTAAAGAGATGGTTAAACTTGTTAAAAAGTTTTCGGAAGATAGCAAAATAGCAGTTAGAAATGTTAGGCGTGATGCTAACGAACATATTAAGAAAAACGAAAAAGATAAAAAGATTACGGAAGACGATAGAAAACGTTTGGAAGATGAAGTTCAAAAAATGACAAATGACTTTATCAAAAAAATTGACGATATGGTTGTTAATAAAGAAAAAGAGATTATGAAAGTATAGTTCTCTTCGTAAATAAAGCTCCTTAAAACGGAGCTTTTTTGTTTTAAAGATTAAAAATATACTATTAATGAAATAAATGTTGTATTTTTACAAAAATATTAATAATATAAACTATCATATTCAAAATAATAAAGGTGCAAGATATGAGCGTTTCAAAAGAAGATGCTTTACTATATCATAGTGAAGGCAGAAAGGGCAAAATAGAAGTTGTGCCGTCCAAACCGTGTTTTACTTCACGAGATTTATCGTTAGCTTACACTCCCGGTGTTGCAGAACCTTGTAGAGAAATTGCAAAGGTTGATGATGATGTATATAAGTACACAGCAAAAGGAAACTTAGTAGCGGTTGTTTCTAACGGCACTGCCGTTTTAGGATTGGGAAACATCGGACCTCATGCAGGTAAACCCGTTATGGAAGGTAAAGGTGTATTATTTAAAAGATTTGCCGATATTGATGTTTTTGATATTGAACTTAAAACATTAGACCCAAAAGAAGTTATTAGGGCTGTACAATTGTTAGAACCTACTTTTGGCGGAATTAATTTAGAAGATATAAAAGCTCCGGAATGTTTCGAAATTGAAGAAGAATTAAAAAAGACAATGAACATTCCGGTTTTTCACGATGACCAGCACGGTACTGCAATTATTTCGTGTGCAGCATTAATTAATGCATGTGAAATTGTTGGGAAAAAATTAGATGAAATAAGAATTGTAGTAGTTGGGGCAGGAGCTGCCGGTATTGCTTGTAGTAAACTTTATGTAGTAGCCGGAGTAAAACATGAAAATATTTGTATGTTTGATACAAAAGGACTGATTCATAAAGAAAGACAGGATTTAAATAAATATAAAGCCGAATTTGCAATTGATAATATTTATAAGGATTTATCGGAAGCATTGACAGGTGCAGATGTTTTTGTAGGGCTATCATCAGCAGACTTGTTAACACAAGATATGATTAAACTAATGGCAAAAGATCCGATTGTCTTTGCAATGGCTAACCCAGACCCCGAAATTAAATATGATGTGGCAAAAGCAGCAAGAGAAGATGTTATTATGGCAACGGGAAGGAGTGATTATCCTAATCAAGTAAATAATGTGCTTGGTTTCCCCTTTATTTTTAGAGGTGCTTTAGATGTTAGAGCATCTATAATTAATGAAGAGATGAAAATGGCAGCCGTAAAAGCATTGGCACGCTTAGCAAAAGAAAAAGTGCCCGATGTTGTTATTAGTGCTTACGGAGGGAAAGACTTTTCATTTGGTAGAGAATATATTATTCCAAAACCTTTTGATCCAAGAGTTTTATGGAATGTTGCACCTGCTGT
>DAINPX010000338.1:0-3871 GCA_036743235.1 Melioribacteraceae bacterium | reverse complement strand
TTTTATAATTTTGGTGGAGCTTTGGCAGATAGAGCGAGCGGTATCACCTCTGCAGGTTCAAACAATTTTTGGGTCGTAGGTAATTTTTATGGGTCAATTACAGTTAACGGCTCAACATATAATAGCAGCGGAGATAGAGACGCTTATATTACGTTGATTAACGGTAATAATAACCATGTCTATTTTAATGTTGCAGGCGGTAATGCAGATGATTTTTGTACAGATGTAGCTGCAGACGGAGGTGGTAATGCATACGCCACAGGCTATTATAATGCTGCGGCTAATTTCGGTACGTTTCAAGTTACAAGTGCAGGTGACGATGAAATTTTTGTAACTAAAGTAGGCGATTTTGAAATTCCGGTTGAGTTAATTTCGTTTAATGCCGTTAATATTAACGGTGCCGTTAATTTAGCTTGGGTTACTGCTACCGAAACAAACAATATGGGATTTGAAATAGAACGAAGTTTTGATAAAGTTAACTTTAATAAAATTGCTTTTATTAACGGAAACGGTAGTTCGAGTTCGGTAAATAACTATAATTATATTGATAATTTTAATTATAACGGAGTTGTTTATTATAGGTTAAAACAATTGGATTATGATGCATCTTACAAATACTCGGATATAGTTGAAATTAACCTAAACATCCCTAATAAATTTTCATTGGAACAGAATTACCCTAATCCTTTTAATCCTAATACTACAATTAGTTATAATTTACAATCAGACGGTTTTGTTTCATTAAAGGTGTTTGATGTTTTGGGTAAAGAAGTTGAAACTTTGATAAACCAAGTTCAAACCGTAGGTAGTTACAAAACTAATTTTAATGCAGGTAATATTAACAGCGGTATTTATTTTTATAGTTTAAAAATTACTGATAAAATTTCAGGAAATATTATTTTTAATCAGAGTAAAAAGATGATTTTGGTTAAATAGTAGTTAGGCAAAGGGGAGTTTTGCGGATTTGATGATTTTTGTTAAATTTAGATATTAAAATCTTTTTATATTATTTACGGAGTTTTAATAATGAAGAATAAGATACGAATAATTTTACAGTTTATATTTTTAGCGTTGGTTGTTTATGTTGGCGTAAGACCCATTTTTGACCCCGGTTATGCACAAGATTTTGAAGCATACTGCCCATTTGGCGGTATTTCTTCTTTCTTTAGTAAATTACAACTTGGTACAATGTCATGTCAAATGAGTACTACTCAAGTTGCACTTGGGTTTGGTTTATTAATTGGGGTTATGTTATTTGGCAAGTTATTTTGTAGCTACGTATGTCCGTTGGGCACAATTATGGAGTGGATTGGAAGATTAGGAGATAAATTAAAAATTCGTTTTGACATTCCGAAAATAATTGATAGACCTTTAAGATTATTAAAATATGTTTTACTGTTTATTACCATTTATTTTACAATGACGATGAGCGAATTGTTTTGTAAACAATATGACCCATATTTTGCAATAGTTAATTTATTTAAAAACCCCGATATTACTTTAATTTATGCAATTATTGGTGTTGTAATTACAATTTTGGGCTCTTTGTTTTTTAGAATGTTTTGGTGTAAATATCTTTGTCCTTTAGGTGCAATTAGTAATATTTTCTTAAATATTTATGGTGCCTTAGGTGTAATTATTCTATTTGCAATTTTAAAAATATGGGTTATAAAAGATTTAAGTTACGTTTATTTGTTAGGCGGTTTAGTTTTGGTGGGAATAATTACAGAAGTGATATTTAAAAAGGGATTTTTCTTTCCTTTTGCCAAAATACATAGAAATAACAATACATGTAATAATTGCGGATTATGCGAAGCAGAATGCCCACAGGGAATTGATTTAACCAAACATGATGTTATTGATGATATTGATTGTAACTTATGCGGCGATTGTGTAAACTCTTGTAAGGTAAAACATTCAATTACTATAGGCAAAACAAAAGTTACAAACTATTTACCTCCAATTGCAACTATTGTTTTAATTGGGTTAAGTTTATGGTACGCATCAACATTTGAATTTACTACAATTGCAGAAAGATGGGGGAATTTTGATAAAATTAAAAATGTTGAAGTATTTAGAATGGAAGGATTGAAGAGTGTTAAATGTTACGGTAGTGCTATGTCATTAAAATCGCAATTAGCATTAATACCCGGAATAGTTGGGTTAGACGCTTATGCTTCTTCTCATACTGTTGAAATATACTATGACCCTGCAATAATTACTGCCGAAAAAGTAAAGGAATCTATATTTACACCTGCCAAACAAGAAGTAAACAAGGTAGATGATGAGATGAAAGATAGTATTTCGGTTTGTGAAGTGGCAGTAAACGGATTGTTTGATAATATTGACTATAGTAATTTTGCTTGGGCTTTGAAAAAGGGAGAAGGAATTTATGGTTACGAAACTCATTTTGGAGAACCGGTTAAAGCAGTTATTTATTTTAACGAAAATTTGCTTTCACTTATCCAAATTGAACGTTTAATTAAAGCTAAAACTATAAAAGTTAGAGTACCTAAAGGTTTTGATATTAGAGAAATTAATTTTGAAGTTGAAGATGCTAAACTAATACCGGGTAAAATTGATGTTAAGGAATACCGCAAAAGAATGTTTAAATCTTACAACAAAATGTTTAATAAATATAAAACATATAAACCCGAACAATTAATGGTTTTTGTGTTTCCTATGCCGGAAGCCGGTGCAGCAAATGCTAAACGCAGTATGAGCTTTTTAATGAGCCACTTATCTAACAATGAAGGTATTGTACGAATTGCTACGGCATATACCGATGCAATATATGCTTATGTATATTTCAATCCTGAAAAAACAACAGTGGAAAAAGTTAAAGAAGACTTAATGAGTAAAAAAATAACCGTAACATATGTAAACGGTGAAAAAGATACTGTTGATAATCCGTTTGAATTGAATCCGGTTGGTGTAGTAAAAACGGCAGTTGAAGTTAATTTGCCGGATATTATGAATTGATTAATACTGAAACTTATTAGAAATAAAAATAGCTTAATTTATTAATAAATCCCCTTTGTTAATTATTAAAAAATTACAAAGGGGATTTTTAAATTTAAACGATTATTATAAAAGAACATTTTTACAAAGTATAATTTTACTATTGTAATGTAAAATCTTCAATTAATTTTATATGTTGCGGAAACATTTTAATTAATTCATCTTTTTTCCCCAATTCAAAATCATTAAAATCAAACCCCGGACAAACAGTACAACCCACTAATGAAAAAGGGAGATTACCGTTTGGTGTTGCTGCAAACCAAGTGTTTTTAGGTATAGTAAATTGAGGTTGTTCGCCATTGGCAATATTATTTCCTAATGTAATTACTGAAGGTGTTATTTCATCTGTAAGCAAGTAAATAACTAAAGACGAGCCAAGATAAAAATTCCATATTTCATCCGACTTTAATCTGTGAAAAGACGAAAATGTGCCGTTGGGTAATAAATAATAGATGGACGTTCCAAAATTTCTATCACCGGCATATCTTTTGGGTAGTGCGTTTTGGTCAATATTCTCGTTACTTCTATAAACTTCTTTATAATATCCGCCTTCAGGATGAGGGGTTAAATTTAATTTTACAACATAATCCAAATATGATTCCATTATTCTTCCGTAAGTTTATTGTACAAATTTTTGTAAACATTAAATATAAAATCATTAAAACAAACAAATATAATCTTATTAAAGCAGTTATCCGATTTAATAAAATTAATAATAGTTTGTAAAGCTATATTTGCTGCCAAATTAATAGGGTAACCATATATACCCGTACTTATAGAAGGAAATGCAATTGTTTTAATATTGTTGGTTTTTGCAATAATCAAAGAATTTAAATAAGCTGATTTAAGT
>DAINPX010000337.1:0-3872 GCA_036743235.1 Melioribacteraceae bacterium | reverse complement strand
ATTATGAACAAAAAACGGAATAGAGATTTATTGTTGGAAAATGGGTTCTCGTTACCGGTATATGTTAAAGGGTTGAAAACAATTGCACATCTTTTTGAAGAATTTAATAACCCGGGAATCTATGTTTTGCATTTTTCTGATAATACCAAATATGTGGGACAATCAAAAAACATTGCCAATAGGTTCAACCAACATTCAAATAATTTTGATGATATTGATGCTATTAGCATTAAAAAAGTTAAATTAAAAGAATTAAATAAAGAAGAAAAATTTGTAATTTGGTTATTGGAAAGCAATAAAATATTATTGCGTAATATAACGTATGCAAGCGAAACTACTAATAGCGGAGTGCTTATACAGCAAATTACTGAAAAAGAACAAGAAAAATGGTTACGACAAGTAAATTATAATTCGTATGAGGGGATACGATTAGAAGACGAAAAACAAAAATTAAAATATGAAAAAAAATATTTATGCTTATCCCGAAGTAAATATTTTGAAGATACAATAAGGTTTCTAAAAAGTTATATTGATATAGGAATTCCGTTTCCAATAAAGACTGAGAAAAAATATTGGATTGTTTCGTGTTTGCCGAGTGGTGCAACCGGTGTTCTGGTTAGATTAAGTATTAACTGGCAAGAAGTGTTAACTATATTTAAAGAAGAAGAAACTATTGGCGTTTCTATACATATGGCAAATCCTAATTTAAATAGAAATCTTATAAAAAAGTTTAAAGAATTGGGGGTTCAATGCTCTGAACATCGATATGTGCCTGGGGGTGAGGATCAAATAAATTTATACGTGTATAGTTTTGATAATGCATTAAAATTTATTAACATTGAGGAAGTTATTCTATCAATCAGGAAATTTAATTTGAACCTAATGAGAAAGGGAATTTGCACTTATTCAAGATATCATTGTTTGCAAATAGTTGATTATATATTAAAAATTTAAGGAATATCAAAATATGGAAAATAGTGTACTTATAAAAAATTGTAAACCGTATTTTAATCGTAATAGTAAAATAAATTTGCTTATTAGTGACGGAAAAATTATAGAAGTAGGGGAGATAAATGATAATAAATACGACCTAATTGATGGTAGGGGATTAATAATTTCTCCGGGTTTAATAGATATTCACATTCAAGGTGCCGGAGGAGTAGATATTTTAGATAATGATGAAGATAAGTTGTTATTAATGTGTAAAACGTTGGCTAAACTTGGTACAACCGGTTTTTTGGCAACAACCGTTGTTAAAAATAATATAAATAATATGCATCTTAAAAAGGTAAATAATTTATATAATAAACAGTTGGATGGGGCAACAATATTGGGTACGCATTTGGAAGGTCCTTTTATTAATTTATCTAAAAAAGGAGGTATTGACGAAAAATCAATTTATCCGTTTGACGGATATAATTTAAATGAAATAATAGATGCAGCCGGAAATTCTTTAAAAATGATGACTTTAGCGCCCGAACTTGATAAAAGTGATGTTTTAATTAAGTTATTACAACAAAATAATATAATTCCTTCATTGGGTCATACCGAAGCAGATTATAATACAACAATTAAATGTTTTGAGTACGGATTAAACCATGTTACTCATTTGTGTAATGCAATGAACTCAATTAAGCATAGAGAGCCCGGTCCAATTCCGGCTATTGTTAATAACGGTAATATTACCTGCCAAATAATTAGTGACGGTCATCATATTAATAAAGGAATGATAAAATTTTTATATAACATACTGGGTATCAAAAATATTATTCTTATTACTGATGGAATACAGGCAATGGGTTTGCCGGACGGTAAATATGTTTATAACGGAAGGGAGTATCATTCTAATGAAGGAGCAGCAAAGTATAATGACGGTACTTTAATAGGTTCTTCGTTCCCTTTAATTAAAATAGTGGAAAAATTTATAGAGTTTACAGGTTGTACTTTACAAGAAGGAATTAACGCTGCTTCCTACAATCCTGCAAAACTTTTGGGATTAAGCGATACTAAAGGAAGTTTAGATATCGGAAAAGATGCCGATCTAATTTTATTTGACGATAATTTAAATGTAAAATTTACCATTATAAACGGAAAAATAATTAAATAAAGCTTTATGAATATTAAAACAAATAAACGAATATTGGCAATAATTTTAGCCTTAATTGTAACTTTTTTATGGTCAACTTCTTTTATAATAATTAAAAAGGGGCTAAGTGAAATACCACCTATATTATATGCGGGTTTAAGATATTTTTTGGCTTTTATAACTCTACTTTTTTTATTATTAAATAAGAAGTATAAAGAGCAAATAATTAATCTAACTAAAAAAGATTGGGTTGAACTTTCGGCACTTGGTGTTGTGTTTTATGCACTTACTCAGGGTATGCAATTTTTAGGGCTTTATTATTTGCCAGCAGTTTGGGTAAGTTTGGTTCTAAATTTTACTCCTTTAATTGTTGCGATGTTTGGGTTTCTGTTTTTAAACGAAAAGCCTTTAATAACACAATGGTTTGGTGTAATATTGTTTATTGTTGGGGTATTGGTTTATTTTTTGCCATTAAATGTTAACGGAGCTGCAATTATTGGTATAATAATAATGGGGCTGGGTACGGTATTTAATGCAATTTCGGCAGTTTTAGGCAGATATATAAATAGAAGGGGGCATATTTCACCTGTTGTAACTACAATAATTAGTATGGGAATCGGCTCGTCCATTATGCTTATTACCGGATTATCTGTTTATGAATTTCCTGCTATTAGTAGTAACGGAATTATTTATTTATTGTGGTTGGCAATAATAAATACCGCATTGGCGTTTACTTTGTGGAATTATTCGTTAGTTTATTTAAATGCTGTTGAATCCAGCATAATTAACGGAACAATGTTAATTCAGATAGCGGTTTTGGCTTATTTCTTTTTAGGAGAAACTATTACATTAAAAGAACTTGGGGGAATGTTAATAGCAGTAATAGGGGCATTATTTGTGCAATTAAAAAATATTAAAGTTAATTTTAATAATAAAAATATTTAATTAAATAAATTATTTAAAGTTATTAAAAATCAACTTTCTTCTATTCCCAAGCCTTTATAAGTTTCTAAAAGCGTTTCGGCGTTATCGGTAATAATTAAAAGTTTATCATTAGCTTCCAAAATAGTATTTCCTTTTGGAATAAAATAATTGTCTTCTCTTTTAACCAAAACGGCAAGAGTGCCTTGAGGTAATGCCAAATCCATCAATTTATTTCCCTTATTTAATATTGCTTCGGTAATTTCTATTTCGGATGTAATAGATTTTATATCATTTGAAAAATCCACATCAAAACTTCGCATTTTTTTTATTTTTGGTGATTCTTCTGCTAAACCGAGCCAATTAGCCAATATAGAAAGAGAGTTGCCTTGAATAATTAAAGATATAAGAGTTGATAAAAATACTATATTAAAAATTAGCCTTGCATTAGGTATTTCTTCGGCTAAAGGAATAATGGCAAAAATAATAGGAACTGCACCTCTTAATCCAACCCATGATATATAACTTCTATCTTTAAAAGACATTTTTCTAAAAGGGGACAGACTAATAAAAATAGAAAGAGGGCGTGCGATAAAAATTATTGATAAACTAATAATAATTCCCGGTATTAATATAGGCAGTAGTTCATGTGGATTAACCAATAACCCCAATGTTAAAAACATTAGTAATTGGCTCATCCAAGCTAAGCCGTCAAAAAAATTTAACGATGATCTCTTATGAACAAATTTAGCATTTCCTAACACCAATCCCCCAATATACACCGCTAAATAACCGTTCCCCTTGGCATAGTAAGTAATAGAAAAAATAAAAATGCAAAATGTAAAAACCAAGATGGGGTATAAAG
>DAINPX010000336.1:0-3905 GCA_036743235.1 Melioribacteraceae bacterium | reverse complement strand
CCAAATAACAGGTACTGATAAAGATTTAGCCAATAAAGCAATTACTGAAGTAATTAAAGAGATTGAAAAGTTAAATCAAAAATATTCAACTTACAAAACAAATAATTATATATATAGAATTAATAATGCCAAAACCGATACTGTACATATAGATAAAGAAACTTATAATTTAATATTAATTTGTGATGAAGCATATAAATTAACTGACGGAAATTTTGATGCTGCTATTGGTAATTTAATTGAGTTAATAGGATTTGAAAAGGATAATCCTCATATTCCGGATTCAATTGCCATTGCAAATGCAGTAAAAAAAACAGGTTGGAAAAATATCAAACTATTATCCGATTCGGTTTTATATAAACCTAATAATATTAAATTAAGTTTTAACGCAATGCTGCCCGGTTATGCCGCAGATATAGCAAAAAGCATTTTTGATAATTACGGTATAAAAAAATATTTAATAAACACCGGAGGTGAAATTTACGGAGCCGGTAAAAATTGGTCAGTTGGAATACAACACCCAAGGAAAAAAAATGCTTTACTGGGTAAATTGATAATTGACGGAAAGGGCGTTGCAACAAGCGGTGATTACGAACGATTTTTTAAAGTAAACGGAAAACGTTTAAGTCATATTATTGATCCGCTTACGGGATACCCAATAGATAGATGTGAAGCGGTAACAATAATTGCAAATAATGCTACTGTTGCCGATTATTTATCAACGGGTGTTTTTGTTGCCGGACCGGAAAAAGGACTTGAGATAATAGAAAAAATTAAAGATGTTGAAGGCGTAATTGTTGATACCAAGGGAAATATAATTATGTCTTCGGGTATTAAGAAATATTTACGGAGTGAATAAAATGGAACTTACTTTTATAATTGCAATAGCCACTTTAGGCGGTATGGGTTTAATATTTGCCGCAGGTTTAGCAGTTGCCGATAAAAAGCTTAGGGTTGAAGAAAACCCTTTAATTGGAAAAATAAATGAAGTATTGCCGGGTGCAAACTGCGGTGGTTGCGGAAGAGCAGGTTGTTACGATTTTGCTACTAACGTTGTGGAAGGAAAAGCACCGGTTAACGGCTGCCCTGTAGGTGGAGCAGATACAGCAAAACTTGTTGCAGAAATTATGGGGGTTGAAGCCGGTGATTCTGTTAAAATTGTACCAAGAATTTTATGCCACGGCGGTAATAGTGAAGCTGTACGAAAGGCAACCAGTTATTATGGACCATTAAACTGCAAAGCCATGGATTTGGTAAGCGGGGGTGATAAACTTTGTTTTTACGGTTGTTTAGGAGGTGGAGATTGTGTTGAAGCTTGCCCGTTTGATGCTATGGTTATGGGTGATAACGGCATACCCCAAGTAATAGAAGATTTATGTACAGGCTGCGGAATGTGTGTAAAAGCATGCCCAAGAAATATTATTGAAATGCACCCTATTGATAGAACCGTTTTTGTGTTCTGTAAAAATCATGACGACCCAAAAACCTCTAAAGAAGTATGCTCGGTTTCATGTTTGGGTTGCGGAATATGTGCACGTAATAGTAACGGGGGAGTTGTTATGGATAATAATTTGGGAGTTATTGACCATAGTAAAATTGACGCTTCTTTAATTCCTTTTGATAAATGCAGAACAGGAGCTATTAAAAAGATTAATTAAAATACTTTTGTATTAAAAATATCCCCGCAATTTAACAAACTGCGGGGATTTTTTTATTTTAAAAGCGAGTGAGATTTTTTTGAAAATATTTTAGATATATTTACCGGCTTATTATCCTCAATTTTTAAATTATGAAATTTTTCGGATATTTTAACTAAGTCTTCGGTTAATGTGTTTAATTGTTCTAAAGCGTTGGCAACTTGATGAATACCTTCGGAAGATTGATTAATTACACTGTTTATTGTATCAATATTTTGGCTAATTGCATCGCTTGTTGCAGATTGCTCGTGGCTTGAAGTAGCAACAATATTAATATTATCCGAAACATCTTTAGTTGCCTCAATAATTTCAACAAGTGATTTGCCTGCTTCATCGGCTTTTTCTTTACCGTTAACAACTTCTTTTGCTCCTTCGGTAATCGATTCAACGGCAAATTCGGTATCCTTTTGAATAGTTTTAATCATTGATGCAATTTCTTTTGTGGCTTTAGTAGTTCTTTCGGCAAGTTTTCTTACTTCATCGGCAACAACTGCAAATCCACGACCTTGTTCGCCTGCTCTGGCAGCTTCAATTGCAGCATTTAATGCAAGTAAATTTGTTTGGTCTGCAATATCATTAATTACTTGAATAATTTCACCTATTTGTTGGCTGCTATTACCCAAAGCCTTAATTGTAGTTTCGGCTTTTGCAACTACATTTGCAATTTTATTCATTCCCTCAACTGTTTGTGTAATAATATTTCCGCCTTTCAAAGCTAAATCGCCGGCTTTTTTGCTGTTGTTAGCTGCCAAATTTGCACTTTGAGATGTAGAATGAATTGTGTTTGTCATTTCTTCTATTGCTCCGGCAACATCAAAAATTTGTGAAGATTGCTCTTGCGAACCTGTTGCAAGTTGATGAACTGTTGCAGACAATCTATCCGTCATTTCGCTAATATTTATAATAGCTTGTTTTAATGTTTTTACAAGATCACGGATATTTCCAACTGCATTATTAAATCCGCTTAATAATTTACCTATATTATCATCGGAATCGGATTTAATAGAAACACCCAAATCACCATCGGCAAATGCTTCCATTTTTTCCAGTAATAAATCAACATTATTTTCGAGGTAATTTTTTTCAAATACTTTGCAGTTTTCTTTTTTATTTAATCCGTTAAATATTGCAATTGCCATTTCTTCGCAATTATTATAACCGCAAGCACTACAATCTAAAATATCCTCTTTTTTTGTTTTTAACATTACTTTGTATATCTCTTCAATTTGAGCTTTTGAGGGTATTTTTAACTTTGCCAAATAATTTGATTCGTGTAGGTTTACATATTTCCTATCGTATAAACCCGGTTTCCAATATTTATTTAGTATTTTGTTAATTTTTATTTTATTAAATCGTTTTGATTTTAAAAAGCCTTTTTTTGCATAACTTTCTTGCATTTCCTTATTACGTTTATCAATATTTTTTTCCAACTCGTCAACCGATTTATCTCTTTTGGTACCTGTACCGCCGTTACATCCGTGTTCACAATTTAAACAGTCAATAATTAAAGGGTTATTTCCTCTTTTAATATCTTCCGGTAGTTTATTAAAATATTTATAAATTATTGTCGGTCCTTCAATTTTTCTTGAAATATTTAATAAATCGGGGTTTTCTCTTTCTACGGTTTTTAATAAACCGCCCGGAGTAGAAAACAATACCGCCCGTTCTGCAGCGTCATTGTCGTAATCTAATGAAGGATACTGATTTATTCTTATGTTGTTCTTCTTAATATAATCTACAAAACTTGTTAATGTGACATTATAATCCCCCTTTCCTAATTCGTTAAATTCTCTTTTTTTGGCGGTACAAGGGGATACGATTAAAATTTTATGGTTATTATATTTAGGGTAAAATTCGCGTACAAATTTAATTGTATGCATCATCGGGCTATCGGCAGGTGCAAGGTGTTTAAGTAATTCGGGTTTGTAAATTTCACAATAAGTAACTAATGCAGGGCATGGTTGTGCAATTATTAACTGCGGTTTGTTCCTTTTGGCATGTTCTAAATAACTTTTTACTGTTAATTCCGCACCAAAACTAACATCAAAAATTGCATCAATACCAAGCGATTTTAACCAACCGTTAAAATTTTTGTAAGTATCCGGAAATTCTGCGGCTATTGCCGGGGCAACAACTGCTACCATCTTTTCTCGTCTATTAATCGCTTCAATAAAAGGAACAAAATCATCAACAATTTTACGTGCTTCG
>DAINPX010000335.1:0-3949 GCA_036743235.1 Melioribacteraceae bacterium | reverse complement strand
TCAGATTATTTCTTCTATCCGGTAAAACTTCCTCTTATAGGCGATATTTTGGAAATGTTTACGGACTATAGGAATGTTAAAATTTATTATTCGCCTCAATCTCTGTCAAGCAATTTATCTGCGCGCAGAAATTATAAATTTACCCAAAATAGAGTTGCCAATAGTGCACCTTCTATTAATAGAGATTTTAATAGCATGCGAGATGCTGCCTTTGTTTGGAAAATGACAGAAGGCGGTCTATTAAATTTAACTACAAGTTATAAAGTTGAAGTACAATCTACTTATGCACATCTATTAATTGATGAATTTGGACAAGACAGACCCAATTCATCAATATGGAGAGATATATTTACAAATTCGTTATTTGGTAAGGATCTAAACTTTAAACAATCTACGGACTTTAAATTAAGTCCTAAAATGCCTACAATTTTTGATTTAAATAAATATTTTTCATTAACTGCCGGATATAGTGTATCATATGTTTGGGAAAACAGATTAAATCAAAAAGAATTGGGAAGGGGAGCAAGCTTTTCTAACTCGTTAAGTGCAGGTATTACTTTACGTTGGAAATCGCTATGGGATCCTTTATTTAAAGAGACACCCAATCAAAACAATAACAACACAAATTTACAACAGCAACAGCAAAATACACGTGGCAGACAGCGCGATATTGATGTTGAAATACAAAATAATAATGTTGTAAAAAATCAAGATAGTACCAATGTTGTAAAAGACTCGCTTGATATAGTACCCAAAATTAGCAGTATCACCAAAGCTCTTGCGTTTTTGAAATCTGCCGTAAAATATATATTGTTTGATTATGAACAAATTACGTTTAATTTTAAGCAAACCAACGGACAAGGCGGTAGCGGAATTGCCGGAGACGGCACGGGGTTTAATAACTTCTGGGGATTTAAGCATAGAGATTATCAAGGACCAAGTAGGTTGTTTATGCTTGGTTTATCAAACGATATAGGACCGCGTGCTCCCAACGGAAACTTAACAGACAATTTTAGACAAACCAATTCAGTTGATTTTAAAACTTCTCGTCCGTTGTGGGAAGGTGCTACACTTGACGTAGATTGGAGATTATCTTGGGATATGTCTAAAACAACATCGTTAACAACCGATGAAGAGGGAAATATTAATATTACCAATGTTACTTCTGCCGGTAAAATTGAAAGGTCGTTTTTCTCTATGCCCCCTACAATGTTTTTATCGGTATTTAAAAGTGGTATTAAACGTGTAAACGAATTGTATAACCCTAATGCGCCAGATCCTAATAGAGATTTGGCAGATGCATTTGTTGAAGGTTTTGAAAGCTTTTCAGTACTTGGTCAAATACCTATTTTAAATAAGCTTATGAAATATGTACCTCGTCCTAACTGGAGAATTAACTGGAACGGATTAGAAAAATATGCAATATTTAAAAATTTGGCAAAACGTGTTTCATTTAATCATGCTTATCAATCATCGTACAGTGAGGGTTGGAAAATAAATCCTGATGGTTTGAATGAAACTCAATCACAAAGAATTATGTACGGATTTCAACCATTAGCCGGTTTAAATTTTACTTTTAATTCTCTTTGGAACGGTGATTTAACCGCAAGTGCAAAGTTTTCTACAAAAACAACCTACGATTTAGGTATAAGTACTAAAAACATTACTGAGTCTTTTCAACGAGATATTAACATTACGGCAAGCTATAAAAAAAGCGGTTTTGAAATACCATTGTTTGGCATATCGTTAAAAAATGATATTGAAGTTTCATTCTCTTATACAATGGGTAAAACATCAACTCTTAAATACGATATGAAATATTTTAGAGAAGAAGGAACTCCAACAGATGGTTCTACAAGAACTACTATGGAACCTCGCTTAAAGTATGTTATGAGTTCTAAAGTAACTTTAGCTTTATTTTATCAACGAATTTCTATTGAACCGGAAGGAGCAAGTCCCGTGCCTGCTACTACTACTAACATTGCAGGGTTAGATATTCATATTGCTATTCAATAAAAATATATGCAACATATGTTCAGTAACGTTTGTCTAAGACTTAAGATAATGAGGTAATAATGAAAAAAAATAGAATTTTATGGGTTGATGACGAAATTGAGCTTTTAAGATCGCATATAATATTTTTAAACGAAAAAGGTTATGAAGTTAATACGGTAACAAACGGTGAAGATGCCATTGAAGAAGTTAAAGAAAATAATTATGATTTAATATTTTTAGACGAAATGATGCCGGGAATGGGAGGATTGGAAACTCTGGCAGAAATTAAAGAAATTAATCCTAATGTTCCTGTTGTTATGGTTACAAAAAGCGAAGAAGAATCGCTTATGAATGAAGCTATTGGTAGTAAAATATCCGATTATTTAATTAAGCCTGTTGTGCCAAGTCAAATTCTTTTAGTATGCAAAAAGTTTTTTGAAGCTACTAAAATTACCGGTGAATATGCCGCTAAAGACTATTTACAAGATTTTAATCAAATTTCGCAAAAATTAATGATTGGTTGCGATTATAAAGAATGGATTGATATTTATTTAAAGCTTGTAAATTGGGATTTGGAACTTGATGAACATCCCGGAATTGACTTAAAACAAACACTATACGACCAAAAAAGAGAATGCAATCAGGAGTTTAGTCGCTTTGTTGAAAAAAATTATGTAAAATGGGTAAATAAACCGAATGCCGATACACCGGTATTATCGCATCAAATTGTAGAAAATTATGTTTTGCCTCATTTAAAGGATGCGAAAGGTCCGGTTTTCTTCTTTGTTTTAGACTGCATGCGAATGGATCAATGGTTTGTTATGGAAAAATACCTTAAACAGTATTTTACTATCGAAAAAGATTATTATTATTCAATTTTACCTACTGCCACATCCTATGCTCGTAATACGCTATTTAGCGGCTTATTTCCTATTGATATAGAAAAGTATTATCCTGAACTTTGGCAAGGGAACCAAGATGACGAAAGAAGCCAAAATAAGTATGAAAAAGACTTGTTGCAAATGTTGTTAAATAGAAAACGTATAACTTTACTAAATGATCTTAAATATTTAAAGATTATCGATCCGGAAGTGGGTAGGTCTTTTGAGCAGAATATTGTTTCGCATGTAAAAACGCATTTTATGGCAGTTGTTATAAATTTTTTGGATATGGTTGCACATGGTAGAAGTGATAGCGATTTACTTAAAGAAATAGCCCCTGATGAAGCCGCTTACAGAAGTTTAACAGAAAGTTGGTTCAAGTTTTCTTCACTTTTTGGAACATTTAAAGCTATTGCCAAAATGAAAAATGCTAAAATAATTTTAACTACCGATCACGGAAGCATTCGTTGTATGAGGGGTGCTAAAGTACTTGGTGATAAAGAGGCTTCAACAAATCTTAGATTTAAATTCGGAAGAAATTTAAAAGCCGATGATAAAAATGCTTTATATATAACCCAGCCGTTTGAATATAAGCTGCCAAAACGAGGAGTAACCGCTAATTACATAATAGCAAAGGAAGATTATTATTTTGTATATCCTACGGATTATCACAAATATTTATCTTACTATAAAGATACATTTCAACATGGCGGTATAAGTATGGAAGAAATGATTTTACCTGTGGTTACTTTGGATAGTAAAGCATGAGTTTGATTCTTGTTGATAAAATAATTTCTTCTGAAAAAGAAACTGAAGAAATAGCAATTAAATTAGCAAAACAAGTTGAATGCGGAGATATTATAGCATTAAGCGGAAATCTTGGTGCAGGTAAAACGTTTTTTACAAAAGCTTTTTGTTCAGTATATGATATTGATGAGGTTGTAAGTCCTTCATTTTCTATTGTTAATGAATACTACGGTGATAAAAAAGTATTTCATTTCGATTTTTATAGGCTTAAAAATATTGACGAGCTTGCAGAAATAGGGTTTTATGACTATCTTAACGATGAATAT
>DAINPX010000334.1:0-3956 GCA_036743235.1 Melioribacteraceae bacterium | reverse complement strand
TCTTATCTTTTATTAACTTTAATGCAATTTCAGGTCCAATACCGTTCGTATCTCCACAAGAAATGACTATAGTATTCATAATTATTGCACCATTAAGTAATCACCCGTACCGGTTTTATCTATAAACGTAAATACTTTATTTAACGCTTTATAAGTCCAAATCTCACTAATATCATCTCGTGCTTTATAATCTCTATCAATATTATCCGGTTCGCCGTATTTCAGATAAATAACGCCCCTATCACTTTCAACACCAAGCTTTGATTTAAGAGATCTGAAGTTGGTCTCCACAAAATCAACTCTTTTAAAAAATTCGTAAAACCTACTATTAAATCTGTTTTTCGATGGAAAATTTTTGTTAAAAATATCCTTTACTTTTTTATAAAACTCCTCTTCCTTAACTCTATTTAATAAATAAACCGAATCTTTTGGAAGAATAATTTTTAAGGCTGAAATCACAATTTCCGGATAAGACAAACTTTTTGGTTTATTAATCCATTCGGACTTTAAATTAAATTTAAGGAATTTAGTTTTAGTTTTTAATTCCACTACAAAATCACCTTCGTCTAAAAACTTATTTACGTTATTTAATAATAAAGTTTTATAGCCAATACTTGAAGTATCATTTTGTAAAAATATTAAACTATTAAATAATTTATACTTTAAACTTCCTAATAATTTAGGTACTACCATTTTGTCAAAAACCGTTTTGTTTCCTTGTTTTATTTCAATATTAATACTATCAGACTGACTGTTAAGTAAAAACAACAGAGAAGAATTATCATCTTCATACTTAATTTTATTATTTTCATTTAATAAAACTAAACCGGAGTTCATTTTACTTACCGATATTGGACTAAATAGTATTGAATCTTTTTTTGTACTTAAATCAATTTCAAAAGGTAAACAAGGTAAAGTTAAATTGGTATTATTCAAACTAATAAAAGGTTTTATACTATATTTTTCCATGTCCAAATTTATTTTGGCAAATCCGTTCAATTTTAAGTATTCTGAGCCGGATAAATCGTAATCATCTATGGTAACAGATACATCACTAAATTCTCTTTTAATAAAGCCTGCTCTGTCAAATATTTCAAAAGAGATACTTAAACCGCTCAAAAAACGTTCATTTTCTTTAATAAAAATTAACTGATTATATGGAATTGAATAAGAAATAAAGCAAACGAACTGACTTGTTTCTTCAATTATATGATTTTCAAAATTAATTTTTGTAAAATAATTAATTTCGTTTTGAGCGGTTAAATTAATAAATATAAAAAAACAAAATAAATAAATATATTTTTTCACAGCATTAACAATTTAGTTGTTCATACTATTTAAAAACTCTTTATTGTTTTTTGTTCCTCTCATTTTATCTAATAAAAACTCCATAGCTTCAATTGGATCAAAATCGCTAAGAATTTTTCTTAAAATCCAAATCTTATTTAATTCTTCATCTTTTAATAATAATTCCTCTTTTCTCGTTCCTGATCTATTAACGTCAATAGCAGGAAATACTCTTCTATCAGCCAAATCGCGGTCAAGAACAACTTCCATATTTCCGGTGCCTTTAAATTCTTCAAAAATAACTTCATCCATTCGGCTTCCTGTATCAATAAGTGCCGTAGCAATAATAGTTAAACTTCCACCTTCTTCAATATTTCGCGCAGACCCAAAAAATCTTTTTGGTTTGTGTAAAGCATTGGAATCAACACCTCCGGAAAGAATTCTACCGCTATGAGGAATTACCGTATTATGAGCACGAGCTAAACGAGTAATACTATCTAATAAAATTACTACATCATCCCCGGCTTCAACCATTCTTTTTGCTTTTTCTATAACCATATTTGCAACTTGAACATGTCTTTCTGCAGGTTCATCAAAAGTTGAGCTAATTACTTCTGCTTGAACAGAACGTTGCATATCAGTTACTTCTTCAGGACGTTCATCAATTAAAAGTAGTATAAGTTTAATTTCCGGATGATTACGAGTAATTGAATTTGCTATTTTTTGCAATAAAATTGTCTTTCCGCTTTTAGGTGGCGAAACAATTAAACCACGTTGCCCTTTTCCAATAGGCGATAATAAATCCATAACCCTCATTGAATATTCACCCGGTACACTCTCTAACTTTATTCTTTTTGTGGGATATAAAGGGGTTAAATTATCAAACAATGTTCTTTCTTTTATCTCTTCCGGATTTTTTCCGTTAACCGATTCTACACGTAACAAAGCAAAAAAACGTTCTCCGTCTTTAGGAGACCTAACTTGTCCACGTATATAATCTCCGGTTCTTAATCCAAAACGTTTTATTTGAGATGGAGAAACGTATATATCATCCGGCGATGGTAAATAATTGTAATCTGAAGAGCGTAAAAATCCGTAACCGTCTCCTAATACTTCTAGAACACCTTTTGAAAAAGTCATTCCGTCTTTTTGTGATTGAGCTTCTAATATTTTAAATATTAACTCTTGTTTACGATACTCACTATATCCTTCTATGCCAACATCTTTGGCTATTTTGTATAAATCCACAATTTTTTTAGATTGGAGGTCGGAAACATCCATTTGAATCATATTGAACCCATTTTTTTGTTATTAATTTATTTCTATTTTATTAAATCTTTTGATAATAATTTATTTTTAATCTCACCTAATAAATAGATACTACCTAAAACAATTAAGCAGTTATTCTCATTTTGTTTATCATTTATATATTCGCTAATAAATTTATCCGGTAATTCCAACTTATTACCTTTTATTCCTAAAGTCTCGGCAATTTCAATTAAATTTTTAGATTTTTCAGCTCTTTCATAATTTATGTCAACAAAGTAAAAATTATTGAATAGGGGTTTTAATTTGGTTAACATTTCGGAAATATTTTTATCTCTCATTACTCCAAATATTAATGCATTATTTTTATACTTAAACTTTTCTTCTTTAAATATTTCAATAAAAGCTTCAATACTTTCTGTATTATGTGCTGCTTCTAAAATGATATGAGGGTTTGTATTTAATATTTCGTATCTACCCTGTAACCTACTATTTTTAAGAACATTTACAATTCCTTTATGCAAAATAGTGCTATTGGTTATTCCAAAAGTTTTATTAACAGTTAATAATGCAAGGGATAAATTGTAATACTGATGGATTCCTTTTAAAACCGGGTTATAAATAGTAAAATTAAAATTCTTTGTGTTAATATTACAAATATTTTTATAAAAAGCAATATAATTTTTAAGTAAAAAACAATTACTTTGTCTCATATCACAAATATCTATAAGAATTTTTTCCGCTTCCTCTTCAATTAGTCCTAAAAAGCAATTGGTACGGGATTTTATAATTCCCCCTTTTTCCTTAGCAATTTGTTTTATATCGTTTCCTAAAATATTTGTATGTTCTAAACTTATTGTCGTAATTACCGTTGCTAAAGGGTTCAATACATTAGTGGCATCAAGCCTTCCGCCAAGTCCTGTTTCTATTACACCCACTTCAATTTTTTTATCGGCAAAATACTTAAATGCTAATGCAGTAGTAATTTCAAAAAAAGTTGGACAATATTTTTTAATATATCGGTCTAAATCTGTAATAAATTGAACGATGTATTCATCTTCAATTTCAATACCGTTAATTCTAATTCTTTCGTTAAACTTTACTAAATGAGGTGAAGTATATAAACCGACTTTATACCCTGATTCAATTAATAGACTTGAAATGTAAGATGCTGTACTCCCTTTTCCGTTTGAACCGGCAATATGAATGCTCTTAAAACTATTTTGTGGGTTACCTAAATAATCCAATAAATTTGTTATTTTTTCTAACCCAAGTTTTATATCAAATTGATGAAGGGAATAAATTTTACTTAATATTTGTTCAATATTCATTAAATATTATAAGAAGCCGTTAAAGAAGAAATTTGACTTATTAAGTTCGTTTCACAATAATTAGTTAATTCA
>DAINPX010000333.1:0-3968 GCA_036743235.1 Melioribacteraceae bacterium | reverse complement strand
ACACTACTTTAAGAACCAGTAATGACAGGAGGAAAGAAGGAAAAACAGGAGAAAAACCTTTTTAGTTTACCTGCTTTTTTCTGCAATTTCGTTTTTTCCTATATCTATTGTTTCATAAATACTTAAATGTGGTAGGGTACAATTAAATAAGGAAGTAACTCAAAACAGAAAACGCCAGTTAATTTAGAATTAAGAATTCAAAAATCATAATTGTTATTTATTTAATTAATATATACTTTCAATAATATGATCTTGTATATTTTTATAATAATTATGGTCTTTTTTACTAAACTGAAATACCATACTTACAATATAATATCGTCCTTCTTCAGGCTCGTAATATCCGGTTAAAGACGATACTCCGTTTAATGTACCGGTTTTACCGTAAAATTTGCCTTCATAACCGTTTTTCATCCTTCGCCTTAACGTACCTTCAAGTCCTGATACTGCTAATGAATTTTTATATATATTAAATATTTTATCGTTTTTATATATATTTAATAATAACTGTGCCATTGTTTTTACGGTAACATTATTAGAGCGTGAAATACCGGAACCGTCAACAATTTCTACATCATCACAATAAATATTTTGATCTGTAATAAATTGATTTATTGCTTGAGTGCTATAAAAAGCATTTCCTTGCTTCATGGTATTATATGCACCAATCGACTTAAATAAACACTCTGCCAAAAAGTTATCACTTCTTTTATTTACTATATTAACAACATTAACTAATGGCAATACGGCTTTTTTTATTGTATAGGCATTGTTTATTGTAATTCCTTCTCTCGGTTACCGTTTATAGTTATTCCCATGTTTCTTATTTTTGTAAAAAGTACGGTAGCCGTGTAAAAAGCCGGATTTTTTACTTTTACCGTAACACTTTTATGTAAATTTCGTCCTATACTACCCGTAACGTTTAAAATAAATCTTCCGTCCGAAAAATTTAATAAGGCGTTTGGATTTCCTTTTCTTTTAACAGTCGTGCAGCTATTTTTTATTTCAATAAAATCATTTGAATCATTTAAACTTACAATTGCTCGCCCTTTAACCTTGCTACTACCCGAAATATTAACAGTAAGTAAATTTTTATTTAATACCAATGCCGATACTGCAGGTACCGATACATTAGCAACTTCTCCTTCAATCCAATCTTGTCTAAAATAGTTATTATCCCAAATCGAATCGTCTCCTATAATATCACCCGTTATTTCGGTAATATTAAGTTTTTTTAGCTCGTTCACAAAGTCATCTAAGTCTGACTCGGAGAATAAACTATTGCCAAGTCCTTGTATATATAAATTACCGTTAATAATATTATCAGCTAAGTTTTTGTCATCAGTTAACAAACGTGTTTCATATTCGTAATTTACGCCCATTATACTTAAAGCCGTTGCGGTAGAAAACAACTTTGCATTACTTGCGGGAATTACATGCGTTTGTGCTTCGTTTTCAAATATTGTTTCCCCTGTGTTAACATCAATAATTTCTACGGCGGCAATTGTTCCTTTGGGAACTTTACTTAATAAAGGTTTTATTCTTTCTTTTAAAGTTGATTGGGAATATATATTAATAAAAACAAACAATAATAACAGTATCTTTTTTAACATCGTCATTTAGCAATTATTTTTAATATTTAAATGTAAACATCCTATTTATTTTATTCAAGTAAAAAAGACGGTGCATTTTATATTAAAAATCCATTCAATTATTTAATAATTCTTACCAATAAATTACAATGATAAAAGATAAATATTTATCTATCGTAATAATATTCCCCTTACTACTTATTTTTTTATATATTTTGTGTTTAATACATAGTTGCTTTAACTAATAAAAAAAACTCCGCTGTTAAAAACAAGCGGAGCTTATATTTTATAAATTAATTAAATTGAAATATTTTTATTTAACTAGCAACATTTTGCAAGTTTTAGAAAATCCGCCTGCCGTTAATCTATAATAATATACACCGCTTCCAAATAAAGAAGCATCCCAAGATTTTTCATAAATACCTTGGTTTAATTCCTCATTAACCAAAGTTGCTATTTCTTTACCTAAACTATCATAAATTTTTAACGTAACAAGTTCTTTATTCGGTAAACTAAAGCTTATAGTAGTAGCAGGATTAAACGGATTAGGATAATTTTGGTTTACATTAAAGCTTAAATTCAATATTGTTGTTTCTATTTGGTTTGAATACTTAAATTTTCCGTCAGTATCAATTTGTTTTAACCGATATAAATACTTACCGTATTGTAATTTATTATCAATATAAGTATAATTTTTTATACAATTGCTATTTCCGCTCCCTTCAATAAAACCAATTTTTATCCAATCCTCATTTCCTTTCTTTCTTTCAATCTCAAAACCGTAGTTGTTTAATTCGGTTGCCGTTACCCACTTTAATGAAACATCATTATTAACAACCTCAGCTTCAAAGCTTGTTAATTCAACCGGTAAAGGATTGTTGCTGCCCACACTTCCAATAGCAAATTCACCAAGAGAAGTTAGTCCCGAAGTCTTAAGTTCAGTCCCTTTTGCAGGTATTGTAGTATTTAGTATCTCCCAATTCGAGCCATTTACACTTCTTCGTAAAATTCGCAAATCGCTATAGTTGCCTATACCGGGTATGTCCGAAATATTAAACACAACATCAACTTCGGAATAACTTGTAAAATTTGTTCCTATCTGCCAATAATATCCACCATAAATATTATTAATTCCATCAGGATTAGCTCCACCCGGATTAGTTTTTATTTTATTTGTGTAAACATACCTTAAAGTATCGTCAAAAAACGAAGGATTTGTAAAACTTGTGCTTATTCCTGTATTTATAAATTCAACATCCGTTGTCTTTAAATCCAATATATTTCTTGCTTCAATAATCTCTTGAAAAGTTGTAGGCTCAACAGTAATATCAAAATTAAAAAAACCATAATATTGTTGAATGATGCTTGTTATGGAAGATAACGAATATTTAACTTGCCCGGTTCCGTTGGGGTCAAGCGCATTTATCCAATCTCCATCGCTTTCACCTTCTACTATTGTACCCCAACCGTTTCCCGTAACAGCTTGACCGGTGCCAATATCATTAGCAAAATTACTATTATATAAGGGATTAAAACTTTTAAGAATTTGGTCACATTGTTCTTTTGTGGGGTAAGGCGTTTTTACTGTAAGTCTGCAATTATTAACTTTTAGAACTATAACTCCGTCAAAATATATTTCTCCTATACCATCTGTATATACCCTTTGGTCTCCCGCATCTCTATCTGCCAAGTTATTCCAGTAACATTTGGGTTTACCGTATTAATATGATCGAACGAAGCCAATTTAAAATTATACAATTTTAATTTTATTTTACTGGTATCATCCGAAATACCAGCTAAATTTCTGTTTGTACAATACGAATTACTTAATTTCCAATCAGCATAATTAGACCAAGTAAATCGTTTATATGCAAAATTATTATAACTTAAGTTACCTCCATCGGTATATGGGTTACTATCATGTACCGAGTTACCTGCATCATCAAACTCAAACATCCAATTACCTTTAGCGGGTCCGGCAAGTAAATTATATACCTTAAAAGAAATATTATTTTGTCCCCATACTCCTGTAACCATAACCAACATAATAATCAGTAAATATTTTTTCATTGTTTTCCTCTAAAATATTGTAAAATTCTTTAATATTAATATAATAAAAAAATAGGCATCAAATTCTAAAAAAGTATAAACAGGTCTTTTTAGGTGATTTAAATCACTAACAGATTTTATATTTTATGCTAAAAAATAATATTAAATTTAATGTGTCAAATATTTTATGTGTTTAAGTAAATGAATATTTTTTGCATAACTAATAGTTGAAATATTAAATTTTTAGACTCGGAATGTCGATATTATTGTGATATTAAACCGAAATATGCATCAAATCCCTTAGGTGACGGCATTATTTTTTAGCTT
>DAINPX010000332.1:0-3969 GCA_036743235.1 Melioribacteraceae bacterium | reverse complement strand
TAATCAAAAAAGGCTTATGCTCGTTATCATTATTAACTAAGCAACTTGTTAGAGCAGTGACCGTTTTAATATGGTCAAAAAGAGAGATGTCAGTTAGCTCTGCACCATTATTAATAGGTATATAGCAGAGATATTTCTCAAATAAATAAAGTAGATTATCAATCATTGTTTTTAAGTCAGTATCAGGAAGTAACTCACATTCTTTTAAAAACTGAATATACAAATCAGTATATTCTTTTTGAAATTTTGTTAAATCTAAATCTGCACTTTTACTAATGCTCTCTGAAAAAACTGAATTTTGACTTAAGATATGTGGTTTATAATAATGAATACCTCGTGGCAATGGTCTATCTTCACTTATTTGTACTTGTGATAAAATTGAAACAAGCGGTTTAATATCTCCTGAAATTTTAGCATTTACACCGCTCTCTAGATAATCAAGTTGATTTGCTAATTCAAGCTTATTAATATAATCGGAATTTTTATTTTCTAATATTTGTCTAATAATATCAGTATCAGTATTTTTTAAGCAAGTTTTATTTTTAATAAACCTCTCAAAAAATAAGATACTATATACTTTGGGGTCTTGGCTCTGATTATTAGAAAGTCTTTGTTCAAAAATTCCAATGTCATTTAATAAGGCAGCAAGTGTTATTAAATAATGTTTTTTTAAATTATTTTCCATTCAATTCTCCTTATTATTAATAATTACGTTATTACTTTTTATTTCTTTGTTCTTTATTTCTTTTTGGCTTTTTAAAAATTCAAAAAGTTTTTCGACTGCACTAAATAGGGCAACTGCTACCGGGGCAAGTGCTATTACAATTTCTTCTTTGGATATTTTCCTTTCTTGTTCTGCCATTTTTCCCTCCTAACTTTTGCTTTGTAATTTGTTATTAGTATCGTCTTTTTTATCCATTTTACTTAAAATAATTTTAGCTGCTTCTAATCCCGCAATCAAAACAGGAATTAAAATAATTAAAATATCTTTATAGTCCATATTTTTATCTACATCTGCCATTTCAACCTCCATTTTAATTCTATTTAATTAGAGTAAATTATTTTGAAATTTTCCAATAAAAAAAATTGATAAAAAAAGTGTGAAATTAACCAAAGCCTTTCTATAACCTGATTGCAGCACCCCCAACCGGTTAGAAATGAAATAATGCGGAATGTATGCACTCAAACCACTACTATACACAAAAGCCTGTATTAACCTCACAATACTTAACATTACTCAAACTCTGTAAATATTTTTTTACAAATTACAATATTTAATTACCACATGCAATAAAAAAAGAATCAAAACAAATTTTATTTTCTATTTTTTATATTGTCTAATGCTTTATCTGCTAAAATATTAATTGCTATGTTAATTAAAATTGTCCACAACATTTTATTACTCCTTAAATATTTTTTTAATAATAATTAAGAGATAATATTTTATAATTTTTCCAAAGAATTAGAATATTTAAAAATATTATTAAGTATAAATAAAAAAGGTGATTCGTTAAAGAATCACCTTAAGGAGATATATTTAAACGGATGAATTAATATGATAAATTATAACTTAGTTTAATCATAAAAATATTATCGGGTTTGATGTTTAACATTGTATCAAATGAATTATCTAATTCAAAATTTCCGGTAGATTCAATATTTTCTCTGCTCTGAGTCCATACCAAGTATAAAGTGCTTCCCGGTAAATATTCCCAGCGTAATACTGCACTTCCTCGTAACGAAATGTAATTAAAGTTTGGGTCTCCAATAGTTTTTGAATTACTTGGTCCATTTCCATCTGCATCAATAGTGTATGTTGTATAACCGGATTGATACGTTGTTTTTGAAATTGTTGATCCTTGTTCCCCATATTTTACATACTCATACGATTTTGGATATTTTAATGTTTTAAAATTTGTATATTTGCCAGCCGCAACAAGCGGTTGTAAATATAGTTGCAAACTTAATTCGGAATTAATAATCCAATCGGTTCTTACTTCTGCAACAAAAGTGTTTTGCTTTAAATTTGCAAATACATATCTCCTTTTATAAGTTTCGTTTGCAGTAATATCGGCATAAGAAGTTAACCACTGAGTATTATAATTTTCTACAGTAATACTTGGATTAAATTGTAAAGTTAAAGTAGGAGTAACCTTAAATTCAAAACCGGTATAAAAATCAACTGTAGTTGCATCTTCACCGCTGCGATATAATCCGCCGAAATTAATTACCCACCATAATCTGTTATCGGTATAAGCATTAAAGCTAACTGCCCGTGAAATTGGATTACGGGTTAAAGGACCTCCTCGTGTTTTACGTGCATTGTAAGTTGAAGGTGAATAACTTATGTTAAAATTAGCACCGTATAAATCGGGTAGGGTAATGTACGAACCAAAATTATAACTATTGGCAGTAATATTTCCTCCAAAATCATAATTAGCATATGTAGCCAAAGTAAACCCTGCATTCTGATAATATTTTGTCGGAGTATTAAACCTATAACCGGTATAAATATGAGCATTAATTAAATCGCTAAAAGAATTAAAACCCAAATCGTTAATTTCAAACTTTGGACTGACAAATCCAACGGCAGTATTTAATACAAAAGCACCTCTGTTTTTATTAACCACTAAACGACCGGAGTACCCTGTAAGTGATGTAGCATTTGTATCAACTTCAATATGCGTTGCGTCCGGTCTCTGAAAATAATGACCCGCACTTTTTTGCAATGCAGTAATTCTATTCCTGTCTCCGCTAACAGAAGATAAAGCTCCCCATGCAGAAAGAACATAAGTCCCGTCATCAGTTAAATTTGTCCAACCATCTGCGGCAACAGTCAATGCATCTTTGTTAATAAAACTTTTTAGACCTTCATCATCAAAAAATCTGTTTGTATATGTAGATAATATACCAAAACCCTGTTTGCGGTTGTTAAAATCCTTTGAAATTCGGAAAACGCCGTAATAAGTTAAAGGTTCCAATTCTACATCGGAACGTACTTTGTTAAGTTCAATTTCAGCAAATTCTCTTTTTGTAACTGCATGAATAGTACCAACTCGCCAATCGTCAAAAACTTTGCCGGTAACTTTTGCAGCTCCCAATATATGAGTTCCGTTGGGAATATCTGCATAATCGTAATTATCCAATCTACCTTGCGGTGCTCTACCAATTCTTCTACTATAGAATATATTAGGCAAAGACCAAGCATAATTAACGTTATTATTAATTCCTCCCCTTCCAAATTGAAATATTGTAACGCCTTCGGTAAAAAATGGGCGTTTTTCTTCAAAAGCCGACTCAACATCAGTTAAATTAACCACAGCGGGGTCAACCTCAACTTGACCAAAATCAGGATTTATAGTTGCATTAAGCATTAAGCTACTCCCCAAGCCGGTTTTAATATCTAACCCCACACCCGGTTCGTAATTTTCACCGGGGTTAAAAGGATTGTTTTTATCGTTGCCAATATATTCGGCTTTACCGGTAATGTAAGGTAATAATTCCAATCCTTTTGAAGGTTTAATATTTGCAATTCCAATTAATTCCGGAAAACGTGAAGTAAAACCGGCTTCGTTACGCGGTGTAAAAGCTAACATATCGGTTTCAGCATTTCGGCTAATAAAACGTTCAACATTTATTCCCCAATGTTGTATTTCGCTTTCCTTAAAACGCAGTTGGGAATAGGGAATTCGCATTTCAATATACCAACCGTGTTCATCAATTCTTGCTTTTCCCTCCCAAATTGCATCCCATGTTAAATCGTTAGGTTGTTTTGTATCGTTTTCTATTAATCCATCTGCAATTCCTCCGGCAGCCGAAACATAAAAGAAATAGCCGTTTCTTTTATCGCCGAATGGATCTAAATATAAAACACAACCATCCGAAGGGTCACCCCAAATAAAATCGCGTCTTACCAATCTTGCAATTATTGAATCGGGACTATTGTCATAGTATTTAGCGGCAAAATAA
>DAINPX010000331.1:0-3975 GCA_036743235.1 Melioribacteraceae bacterium | reverse complement strand
AAAAAGAACCGGTATTGAACTTAAAGAGGCATTTAACCAAATTGATAGATACAGAAAACACTCGTTTTGGGCTGCATACGGTTTGTTTTATTATGCACAGCTTTTTGTAATTAGTAATAATATTAATACAAAATATTTTGCAAATGCAAAAGAACTTAATTTTTTGCAAACGTTTTATTGGACCGATAAAAACAATAACAGAATTACAAAACTTGACGAGTTTGCAAATATATTTTTAGAACCTTGTTTTATCAGTAAAATTATTGCTCAATATATTGTTTTAAACGAAAGCCGTAAAACATTAATGGTATTGCGTCCTTACCAATATTATGCAGTGGAATCTATTGTAGAACGAGTTAAAAATTCAAGAAAAAACGGATATATTTGGCATACCACCGGAAGCGGTAAAACTTTAACATCGTTTAAGGTTAGCAATCTTTTAATTAATATTCCAAAAATAGATAGAGTTGTTTTTGTTGTTGATAGAAAAGATTTGGATAGCCAAACAATACAAGAGTTTGAATCGTTTAGTAAAGGAAGCGTTGACCAAACCGATAACACAAAAATGCTTGTTGAACAATTTAACAACAACACTCGTTTAATTGTTACTACTATTCAAAAATTGAACAATGCACTTAGCAAAGGCTTTTTTGCCGGCAAAATGGATAAACATAAAGAGGAACAAGTTGTCTTTATTTTTGATGAGTGCCACCGCTCGCAATTTGGCGAAACTCATAAAAGAATTAAAAACTTCTTTAAAAATGCCCGCCTTTTCGGTTTTACCGGTACGCCTATTTTTGCCGAAAATGCTGCAAAAAAAGGGGGTATTGAAAAAACCACAGCCGATTTATTTGGCGAGTGCCTGCATAAATATGTAATTGTTGATGCTATAAGAGATGAAAATGTTTTAAGGTTTTCGGTTGAGTACTTGGGTAAATTTAAAGAAAAAGAAAATTTGGTTAAAATTAAAGATGAACAAGTTTACGATATCGATACAAAAGAATTGTTGGAAAGTGAAGACCGAATGGAAAAAATTGTTGATTATATTATTAATAACCATAACCATAAAACCCATTCAGGTAAGTTTAATGCTATTTTTTGCGTTGGGGGAGTAAAAAACTTAATTAAATATTACGACTTGTTTAAGAAAAAGAAAGAACAAGGTTTACATAACTTACGTATTGCAACTATTTTTAGTTATACCGATAACGAAGATAATACCGATGATGACGGTCTGGTTAATAACGATAATAACAATAGCCAAGATTTGTTCGGTTATATTAAAGATAACCATAGCCGTACCAAACTTGAAGAGTTTATTGAGGATTATAATAAACAGTTCGGCACTAAATATACTACCAAAGATTCTAATTCGTTTTACGAATATTACGCACAAATAAGTAAAAAAGTAAAAGAAAAACAGATTGATTTATTACTTGTTGTTAATATGTTTTTAACCGGTTTTGATGCAGTTACGCTAAATACGCTTTATGTTGATAAAAACTTAAAATATCACGGTTTAATTCAAGCTTTTTCAAGAACAAACAGAATTTATAACGCCGCAAAATCGCACGGTAATATTGTTTGTTTCCGTTACCTTAAAAACGAAACAGATGACGCAATAACATTATTCAGTAATAAAAACGCCAAAGAGTATGTTTTACTTAAACCGTATAACAACTATGTTAATTTATTTAACAAACACCTTGAAGAGCTTAAAATTATTACCCCAAATTATTCCGATTTTGATAAACTTGAAGATGAAAACGATATTTTTAAATTTATTGTTTGTTTTAGAAACTTATTACGCAACTATAATACGTTAATAACATTTAGCGAATTTAATTGGGATGATTTAAATATTACCGAACAAGAATTTAGCAATTACAAAACAAAATATTTAGACGCAAATACATTTAAGAAAAAAGTAAAAACTTCGGTATTAAACGAAGTTGATTTTGAACTGGAATTAATACAAAGCGATGAAATAAATGTATCGTACATAATTGGGCTGCTTGTTAAATATTATAACTTAAATAACGAAGAAAAAGAAAAAGGATTGGAGAGAGTTAAAGATTTAATAGATAGCGAACCTACTTTACGAAGTAAACGCGAACTAATCAAAAAATTTATAGAAAATTACGTAATGGGTAATAATAATTTGGATGATTTGGAAGCTTTGTTTGTAAGATTTTGTAACGAAGAAGAGATGCTTGCTTTTAATAATATTTGTGCAGATGAAAACATTAACCCTATTAAGTTTAACACGCTTATAGAAGAATATAATTTTACGGGTAATATGCCTATTACAGACGACTTAATTAAAGTGCTTAATTATACCCCGTCTTTTTTTGAAAGAAAACCGACTGCCGAAAGAATTAAACAAAAACTAATTGATTATTTATCTACTTATGTTAACTAATATAAACGGATTATTAAATGTCTGAAGAACAGAAACGACTTTTGGAAGCCAAACTTTGGAATATTGCCAACGAGTTACGCGGTAAAATGGATGCTGATGATTTTAGAGATTATATTTTAGGTTTTATTTTTTATAAATACCTTTCCGAAAAATTTTCGCTTTTTGCAAACAATTTATTAAAAAGCGAAAATATTAGATACGAAGATTTGGAAGAAGAAACTTTGGAAGGGGATAAATATATTGATGTTATTAAATATGAAAGTTTGGAAAAACTTGGATATTTTTTACGCCCTTCGGAATTATTTTCAAAACTTACCGCAAAAGGGACTAAAAAATTTTTGGATACCAACGAAAGTAATTTTATTTTAGGCGATTTAACTTTAATACTTAATCATATTGAACAAAGTACTTTAGGTACCGATAGCGAAGAAGATTTTAACAAACTTTTTGAAGATTTGGACCTTACATCCACTAAACTTGGTAAAACCGAAAAACAAAAAAACGAAGTTATTGTTAAAATAATGAATTTGCTACAAGGCATAGATTTTAAACTTGAGGATGCCGATAGCGATATTTTGGGCGATGCTTACGAATTTTTAATTGCTCAGTTTGCAAGCGGTGCGGGTAAAAAAGCAGGCGAGTTTTACACTCCCCAAGGTGTGTCAAAAGTACTTGCAAAAATTGTTTCTTTGGGTAAAAACCAATTACGTTCCGTTTATGACCCAACGTGCGGAAGCGGTTCGCTATTGTTGCGTATTGCAAAAGAAACAAAAGTGGGTAATTTTTACGGGCAGGAACGTAACCGTACTACCTATAACTTAACCCGCATGAATATGATTTTGCATAACATCCCTTATCAAAGGTTTGATATTAAACACGAAGATACTTTATTAAATCCTCAGCATATGGGGTTACGGTTTGAAGCAGTTGTGGCAAATCCTCCTTTTTCGGCTAAGTGGGAAGCAAAAGAAAGTTTGCTTAACGATGAAAGGTTTAACCCATACGGTAAACTTGCCCCATCTTCAAAAGCCGATTTTGCTTTTGTGCAACATATGATTTATCACCTTTCCGATAGCGGTACTATGGCGGTTGTTTTGCCGCACGGAGTACTTTTTAGAGGTGGCAGTGAGGAGCATATTCGTAAATATTTAATAGAAAATTGTAATTATTTGGATGCCGTAATTGGCTTACCCGCAAATATTTTTTACGGAACTTCCATTCCTACTTGTATTATGGTGTTTAAAAAATGCCGTAAACAAGATGATAACATTGTTTTTATTGATGCAAGCAAAAATTTCGATAAACTTAGAAACCAAAACTTTTTAAACGATGATAATATTAATAATATTATTGAGGCTTATAAAAACCGAAAAAATATTGATAAATATTGTTACGTTGCCACACTTGAAGAAATTAAAAACAATAACCATAACTTAAATATACCCCGTTATGTTAATACTTATGAAGAAGAGGAATTATTGGATATTGACAAAATTAGCCAGGAAATACAAAAGTTAACTGACCAAAGCAAAACTATTGATTTGGAAATTAAT
>DAINPX010000330.1:0-3996 GCA_036743235.1 Melioribacteraceae bacterium | reverse complement strand
GTAAGAAATTGCGGAAGTTTTGAGTTTAATGATAGATTAGTGTATTTATATGCTCTTCAAACCTACCAAAGATGTAAAAATATGAACGGACAATTTGCCAGCAGAGCTGCTGAGAGAATTGGAGCATTATCTAATACCGTACCTCAAAAAGAAGATTACTTTTTTAGAAAAATTTCCAGTGGTACTTCATTAAGGTTAGAAGGGCCATGTTATAATTGGATTGGTGCTTCTGTAATAGTTCCTTAAATCAAAAATTAAAAAAATATTGAGTTGAGTATGTACGAATATTTGAAGAAAGATGATGAAGCTCTTAAAATTTTAAATCTTGAAATTGGTAGAGAACAAAATAATTTAGAATTAATTGCTTCAGAAAATTTTGTTAGCTCGGCTGTTTTGCAAGCAGCCGGCTCGGTATTAACAAATAAGTATGCCGAAGGATATCCGGGTAAAAGATATTATGGCGGTTGTGAATTTGTTGATATGGCTGAAGAATTAGCTAAAGATAGGCTAAAAGAACTTTTTGGTGCGGAATATGTAAATGTTCAACCACATAGCGGATCTCAAGCAAATATGGCTGTATATATGGCATTATTAAAACCGGGAGATAAAATATTAGGTTTAAGTTTAGACCACGGAGGACATTTAACACATGGTTCGCCGGTTAATTTTTCCGGTCAAATTTATAAAGCAGTAGGATATCCGCTTAATCCCGAAACCAAAATGTTGGATTACAACATTATTGAAGATTTGGCAAAAAAAGAAAGTCCTAAATTGATAGTAGCCGGAGCAAGTGCTTACAGTCGTGAATGGGACTATGCAAAATTTAGAATAATTGCCGATAAAGTTGGTGCATTATTGATGTGTGATATGTCTCATCCATCCGGTTTAATTGCAAAAGGTCTATTAAATAATCCTTTAAAATATTGTGATGTAGTAACTTCAACCACACACAAAACATTAAGAGGACCGAGAGGAGGAGTGATTTTATTAGGTAAAGATAAAGAAAATCCTTTTGGAATTAAAACGATTAAAGGAGATAGATTTAAATTAATGTCCGAATTATTTGACGGAATGGTAATGCCGGGAATTCAAGGTGGACCGTTAATGCATATTATTTTGGCAAAGGCAGTTGCTTTTGGTGAAGCTCTTTCTGATGAATTTAAAGTTTATGCCACTCAAGTTATGAAAAATGCTAAAACACTTGTTAAAGAATTAATTTCTTATAACTTTGATATAATAAGCGGCGGAACAGATAATCATTTAATGCTTGTTGATTTAACTAATAAAAATATTAGCGGTAAAAAGGCTGAAAGAGTGCTTGAATTAGCCGGTATGACAGTTAATAAAAATATGATTCCTTTTGATACAAAAAGTCCTTTTGTAACAAGCGGAATACGTATTGGAACACCGGCAGTAACAACAAGGGGAATGAAAGAAAAGGAAATGGAACTAATAGCCGGATTTATTAACAAGGCGTTAATTAATCAAGATAATGAAGAAGAGTTGAAAAATATTAGTAATGAAGTTAAAGAATTATGTAATAAATTTCCTTTGTATCCAAATTTAAATATTTAAGGATTTAAATTGTCATCTAAGCAAATTCAAGATGTAGAAATGCCTTTTTTAGACCACTTGGAAGAGCTTAGGTGGCGAATTATTAAAGCGGTTATTGGTGTTTTAATAGCCACTATAATCAGTTTTATTTTTATTGATTTTTTTATTGAAAATATATTTCTTTTACCGGCAAAGGCAAGCAATATTAAATTACAAAATTTACGTCCTTTCGGTCAATTATTTTTATACTTTGAAGTAGCATTGATAATTGGTGCTGTTATTAGTTTACCAAATATTTTTTATCAATTTTGGAAATTTATAGCTCCAGCATTAAAGAATAATGAAAGGAAATATATAACCTGGATTGTGTTTTTTTCTACGGTTTGTTTTTTTGGAGGAATTGTTTTTGCATATTTTATTATGTTGCCCCTTTCATTAAAATTTGCGGCAGGTTTTGGCAGTACCGCTATAGAAAACAACTTTGCAATTGATGAATATTTTAGCATAATATTAAGTGTTATGCTTGCGGCAGGAACTGTTTTTGAATTGCCCATGATGTCCTTTTTTCTTTCAAAAATTGGAATATTAACTCCAAAATTTATGAGAAAATATAGAAAACATTCCTATGTTGCGGTCTTTATTATTGCTGCTGTATTAACCCCAGGCACAGATCCTCTCTCTCAAGTATTATTAGCAATTCCTTTGGTTTTCTTATATGAAATAAGTATATTAGTCTCTAAAATTTTCCAGAAAAAAGTTGACTAATATAAATCTTAACCAAATTATTAATTTATATACTGATGAGCTAAAAACTTTTAAAGAAAAGTTTCGCTTATCGATGAAATCCAAAGTCGGTATTGTAGAGCTGGTAACAAGGTATATCTTAAATCAAAAAAGTAAAAAAATTAGACCACTACTAGTGATATTATCAGCTAAGCTTTGCGGAAGTATTGAGGAAAGAACCTTTAGGGGGGCAAATTTAGTGGAACTATTACATACGGCAACATTAGTACATGATGATGTTGTTGATAGTGCTGAAGAACGAAGGGGTTTCCCTTCCATAAATGCATTATGGAAAAATAAAATAGCCGTATTAATGGGGGATTATTTATTAGCAAGAGGTTTAATGCTTGCAGTTGAAGGAGAAGACTTCGATTTTTTGAAGGTTATTACTACTACAGTAAAAAGAATGAGTGAAGGCGAGTTGCTGCAAATAAGTAAAACTAGACGGTTAAATAACAATTACGAAACCTATATCAAAATTATTTCGGATAAAACTGCTTCCCTTATAGCAACATGCTGTGAAATTGGTGCAAGAAGTATTACTGTTGATAAACTTAAAATTGATGCACTTGTAGATTACGGAGAAGCATTAGGAATAGCATTTCAAATAACCGATGATATTTTAGATTATGTTGGCAAAAAGAAATTATTCGGAAAGCCATTAGGTGGTGACATAAAAGAAAAAAAACTTACATTACCATTAATTTATGCTCTTCAAAATTCAAATGATAATGAACGAAAAACAGTATTAAAGCAAATTAAGGATATTTCGAAAAAAGGGGATGTAAACAATATAATCAATTTTGTTGTGAATAAAGGTGGAATTGAATATTCGTATAAAATTGCTAATGAATATGCCGATAAAGCAAAAAAATCGTTAGATATTTTTGATGATTGTGAAACAAAAACTCATCTATTTAACTTAGTCGATTTTGTAGTTAACAGAGATAATTAATTATTTAAAGTAATAATAATGATAATATATTCAATTGGTAAAAGAATAAAAAAATTTCTAAAAGTTATTGTTACCAACTTTGATAATAAACCTGTACCAAAGGATGTAGGTTTATATGAATATGACTTATCTAAAGATACATCCAAAGACGGGGTTTATATTGTAAGATATCCAAATAAAAAAATTAAGGCGGAATTATTTTATTTAAACGGTAAATTAAACGGAATTTGTAACTTTTATTTCGAAAATGGAAGAATTAAAGCAAGAGAAGAATATAAAGAGGGAATTTTGGAAGGTACTACAAAAAGATATTATCAATATGGAATATTACAGTCCGAAGAATTATATAAGAATGGAAAACTAATAAGAAAAAAAGAATTTAATGATGAAGGGAGGTTAATAAAGGAAACTAAATTTTAAAAATTAGAGTTTTCATTTTGTAAAAAGTTTTTTATTTAATATATTAATATTAAGGAATAATAAAATATACATAATATCTTATTTATATTTCTTGCAATAAAGGTGTTCTGTAAACTATAGGTATAAAATGAAAAAACGATTACTAGATTATACGTTAAAAATTAGAATTCCCTTAGTTTTATTTGTTATTATAACTTCATTTATTATTACATTTTATGCAAGCAGGGCTGAAAGAGACGGAATAGGATACCAACCAAATCAACCAATAAAATATTCACACAAGC
>DAINPX010000329.1:0-4015 GCA_036743235.1 Melioribacteraceae bacterium | reverse complement strand
TTGCGTTTATCCCCTTTTATTTTTGATACCCAAATTCAAATGAAATTCCCGAAGAAGAGAGAGATTATTATTTAGAAAGAAAATATCCTTCATTTGGAAACCTATCACCTCGTGATATATCTTCCAGAAGTGCTAAAGAAGTATGTGATGAAGGACGTGGCGCTGAAGGAGGAGATGCAGTTTATTTAGATTTTTCGGATTCGATTAAAAGATTGGGTAAAGCCGCAATTGAAGAAAAATACGGTAACTTATTTGAAATTTATGAAGTTATAACGGGCGATAATCCTTATGAAACACCAATGAAAATATATCCTGCACCTCATTATACAATGGGCGGATTATGGGTGGATTACGAATTAATGAGCAATTTACAAGGTTTGTTTGTATTGGGAGAAGCAAACTTTAGCGATCATGGAGCAAATAGACTTGGTGCAAGTGCATTAATGCAAGGATTGGCAGACGGTTATTTTGTAATACCTTATACTATTGCAAATTATTTAGCAAGTGCCAAACCGGTAAAAGCTGCAATAAATTCTGAAGCTTTTAATAAAGTTGCGAATGAAAATAAAGAGATGATTAAGAAGCTTTTAAGTATTAATGGCTCAAAAACTGTTGACGAAATTCATAAGCAGTTGGGTAGAATAATGTGGAATAAAGTAGGAATGGCTAGAACAGAAGCCGGCTTAAAAGAAGCTATTGAAGAAATTAAAAGTTTAAGAAATGAGTTTTGGACAAATGTTAAAGTAGTAGGCGAATCTGAAGATTTGAACCAAACATTAGAACGAGCAGGTAGGTTGGCAGATTATTTGGAACTTGGTGAGTTAATGGCAATAGATGCATTAAACCGCAATGAAAGTTGCGGCGGTCATTTTAGAGTTGAATATCAAACCGAGGAAGGAGAAGCATTAAGAAATGACGATGAATATGCTTTTGTATCTGCATGGGAATTTAACGATTTAAGCAAGTGGACATTACACAAAGAACCGTTAAATTATGAATTTGTTAAATTAGCTCAAAGGAGTTATAAATAATGAGTGAAATTAAATTAAACCTAAAACTAAAAATCTGGCGTCAAAAATCAGTAAAAGATAAAGGTTCGTTTGTTGAATATTCGGTTAATGTTTCACCTGATGCCTCTTTTTTAGAGATGTTGGATGAATTAAATGACGGCTTGGAAAGAAATGGACTTGAACCTATTGCCTTTGAGAGTGATTGCCGAGAAGGAATTTGCGGAACATGCGGTTTGGTTATTAACGGAGAGCCCCATGGTCCCTTACCAAAAATTGCAACTTGCCAATTACACATGCGAAACTTTAAAAATGGAGATATTATTTATATCGAACCTTTTAGAGCAAAAGCATTCCCAATTATTAAAGATTTAATTGTTGATAGGAACGGCTTAGATAAAATTATTCAAGCAGGCGGATTTATTTCGGTTAATACCGGAGGTGTACCGGATGCTAATGCTATTCCTATTCCAAAAGAAAAAGCTGCCGAATCGTTTGATGCTGCTGCTTGCATTGGTTGTGGTGCCTGTGTTGCAGCTTGTAAAAACGCAAGTGCAATGTTATTTTTAAGTGCTAAAGTATCTCAATTTGCTTTATTACCACAAGGAGAACCGGAAAGGTATGAAAGAGTTCAGAATATGGTTAAAGTAATGGATGAACTTAATTTTGGAAGTTGCACTAATACATATGCTTGCGAAGCAGAATGCCCTAAAGGTATTTCTGTTAAAAATATTGCTCGTTTAAATAGAGAATTTGTAAAAGCTAAAATATTTCATTAATATTTTTTAATTTTGGGAGATTTATTAGGCTTAATAAAAGTTTAATAGTCTCCCGTTTTATTTTAAAGACAGCCAAAATTTACCTTAATTATTAACCGAGTATTCTTTTAATAATTTAAATAACCGAATTTAAACCGTATATTTGTATTTTAAATATCTTTTTATTAATAATTGATAACCGATATGTTTCAAAGAGAAATCCAGTTTATTATTGATTTTTCAATAAATAAATTAAAAAATTTTGAAAATAAAGTTTCTTTATCCGATTTAGTTAAAGTCGATTTACATCCGGCAATTATTAAATATATCTCGGGTCAATTAGGTATTATGATTAATACCGATAGACAGAAATTATTAAAGGATTCTTTATTTGATTATTCCGGTAAATCTGTTCAAAAATATTTAAACTTAATTGAAGATGAATTAAAAAAAACATCTAAATTGGATTTAAATATGATAACAAAAGCCATAAATATTTCGGTTTCGTTTAATATTAATCATCTGGTAAGACCCAAATTTACAATACTCAAATTTTTATTTAATAAAGACGAAGTTAAAAATGTAAACGAAATAAAACTATTACTTAATAACTTTTATTATTATAGTTATGTAATAGATTTAATAAAAGGATTTATTGATAAAAAAAAGATAGAAGTTTTAACTAAAAGTGACTTTGAAGAATTATACGATAGAATTGATAAAATACTTATAGAAACGTATCCAAGTACAGTATTTGAAAGCCATATAAACGGTATTTGCGATTTTATTAATATTGGTGATGTAAATAAAAACAAGATGCAATTACACTCTTTTGAATTGTTTTTGGGTGAAAAAGGATTAACCGAATACGTTCTTGCACTAAAAGAAAATTACGGCGATGATCTAAAACTAAAAATTGATAAAACCGAAATTCTAAACTTTGTAAAAAGCAATCCGCTAAATATTATATTGCAATCATTTAAACGTAAAATGGAAATAAAAGAAACTGAAGATTTAATACCCGAAAATTTACAAATTGTTAAAGATGATGATACTAAAGAAAGTGAATTTTATAAAGATGAATTTAACGAAGAACCTAAAATCGAAGAACAAATAATAACTACACAAAAAATTGAACAAGAAGAAACTGTAATTATTAATCAAACTATTAATATTGAAGAAAACTTAGTTAACGATACCGTTATTGATAAATTTGATGAGGAAATAATAGAAGAAAAAGATAAAAATGAAATTGAACTAAATGAAGAAACTTTAGTTAAAGAGGATAATTCAATTAGTTTTGAACAAAAAAATATAAATTCAGAAAATAATGAAGTTACTGAAATTAGTGAAATATTTAATGAAACTGATAAAGATATTGTAATAAAAAGCGAAGATAAAACTACAATTATTGAAGATGAAATTGAAGAAATTATTATTGAGGATAAGGAAGAAGTTATTTTTGAAACTATGGATGCTATTATTAATGAAGAAACAGTTGAAAACAATTTAGTATCTGAAGAAACAAAAATTAACGATAAAAAATATATTGAAGAATTAATAGAAGAAGAGTTAAAAATTGAATTTGTTAAAAAAGAAGATGATACTATTAGTTTAATGAATACAATAATTGATAATGAGAAAATTGATATAAGCATAGAAAACATTGAAGCGAAAAATGATTTAATTAATGAAGATATTGATAATAGCAACATAGAAACCGATATTAAGACAAATACGCAAAACGAAGAGCAAAATGAATTAAAAGAGAGTGCAATAAATGTTATAAATTTAATGGACGAAAAAGAGATAAATAAAATAATAAAAAATTTATTTAATAACGATTATGAAGAATTTTCGGAACATGTAGAAAAAATGGGACAAATGGATAGCGTTGACGAAACAATTATATATATTAATACGTATTGTAATAATCTGGGGATATCCGAAAACAAAAAAGAAGTTGTTTTATTCAAAAAATTAATTACACATCATTTTGGCAGGTAATAAATGTTTATAGATAATGTAGAAATAAAGATTAAAGCCGGAGACGGCGGAAACGGTGCAGTTGCTTTTAGAAGAGAAAAATTTGTTCCTAAGGGGGGACCTTCGGGTGGAAACGGAGGAAAAGGAGGAAATATTTATATTGAAACAAGCAATAATTTATTAACTTTATTAGATTTTAAGTATAACTTTAAGTTTATTGCAGAAGACGGTGCACCGGGCGGCACATCGTTAAAAGACGGTAAA
>DAINPX010000328.1:0-4016 GCA_036743235.1 Melioribacteraceae bacterium | reverse complement strand
TGAGTATTCCAATATAATGTTGGCAAGTACGGCAATGTCGGAAGGTAGATTAGTAGGCTCTAACTTATACACTATTAAAGTTATTAGACAGTATCAGGGTGTATTAGGTACTTTTTCTACCAAAATAGGAAATACGGCATTTGCGGTTAGCGGAATAACCGAAAAACGTGCAAAAAAAAGAAACTTGGATTATGTAATTGGTACAGCAAAAGCAGTAGATAGACACCCTGGAAAACTGCAAGGTGCAAGCGAAGTAAATATTAAATTAATCTTCTCAACATATTCACATACATTAATGGGATGCGAAATTTCCGGCGGCGATTCCGTTGGCGAATTAATTAATATGATATCGGTAATTATACTTAACAAAATGACAGATATTGATATTAATACTTTACAAATAGGAACACATCCGTTATTAACCTCCTCACCGGTTGTTTACCCATTAATAAATGCTTCGGCAGATGCAATTAAAAAAAGACATAATAAATAAAATAAGGTTTAAAAATGCAAGAAGTAGATGAACAGAAACATTTAGAAGAAGAAAGAAGAATTAAAGAAACAATATCGAAAATAAAAAATCGAATTGCTGTTTTTAGTGGTAAAGGCGGTGTAGGTAAAACAACCGTTGCTGTTAATTTGGCATATAGTTTACAACTTGAAGGATACGCAACAGGTATATTGGATGCAGATATAACCGGACCGAACGTGCCAAAAATGTTGGGGATTAATTCTGATGCAATTATTTTAAATGAATCATTATATCCTTATGAAAAATATGGATTAAAAATGATTTCAATAGCAGGATTAATTGAGCCGGGGAAGGCATTAATATGGCGTGGTCCTATGCGGTCTAAAGTAATAAATCAGTTTTTGGCAGATGTTGATTGGGGTGAATTAGATTATTTAATTGCTGATTTACCTCCGGGTACCGGAGATGAAATTTTAACGGTAGCTCAACAAATGAAGCCTGATTATGCAATTGTTGTAACTACACCGCAAGAAGTTTCGGTAATTGATGCAGAACGTGCTATTAATATGGCTCAAAAACTTGAAATTAAACATATTGGTGTTGTAGAAAATATGTCCGGATTTTATTGTCCAAATTGTAATACAAAAATTGATTTGTTTGGAGTTGGAGGCGGAAAAAAACTTGCAGAAAGATACGAAGTCGATTATTTAGGTTCAATACCGATAGATATTAATGCTCCTGCTTTTGGAGACCAAGGTACACCTATTGTACTTAAAAATCCCGATAGTGTAGTATCTGAAGCTTTTATTGAGATAGCAAAAAATATTAGCAATAAAATTAATTTAAGCGAAAAATAAAATGATTGTTTATGGTCCGGTACCGTCAAGAAGATTAGGAAGAAGCATAGGTATTAATAATATACCCATTAAAAATTGTACTTATTCTTGCATTTATTGTCAGGTAGGAAAAACTTCAAACAAATTACCATATAGAAGAGAGTTTTATTCAACCGATAAAATTGTTAAAGAAGTTGAAAATAAACTTAATGAAATGGTCTTGAAGAACGAAAAAGCAGACTATCTATCTTTTGTGCCGGATGGTGAACCTACGCTGGATATTAATATAGGAAAAACAATAAACTCGCTTAAATCATTCGGAATTAAAATTGCAGTTATTACAAATTCGTCTTTAATTTGGGATTCTGAAGTTAGAAATGATATTTTAAATGCCGATTGGGTTTCTGTTAAAATTGATTCTGTATTTTGGGATAGATGGAAAAAAATTAATCAACCCGAAAAAACATTGGAGTTAACCAAAATACTTAAAGGAATAGAAGATTTTAATAGTTTATTTAAAGGAGAATTAGTTACCGAAACTATGTTGGTAGATAAAATTAATGATGATGAACATAGTTTAATTGAAACAGCAAAATTTATTAAATCAATAAATCCATATAGTGCATATATTTTAGTACCAATAAGACCTCCGTTTACAAAAATACAAATGCCGAATAATTTTAGTATTGAAAGAGCAGCAGAAATATATAGAAGATTTATTAGTAATGTTAAACTAATTAATTTTAATGAAGGAAGTAATTTCTCTTCTTTTACAAATCCGGTTGATGAATTGTTAAGTATATTATCGGTTCATCCTATGCGTAAAGATGCAATAATGGAATATATAAATAATGCAAATTTAAGCCAAGAAGAATTTGCGGAATTACTAATTAACAAAAAAATTAAAGAAGTAGAATATAATAATTTAAGTTTTTACCAATTATTTAACGAGGTATAATTATGCCAAATAGAGACGGAACAGGTCCAACTGGTAATGGAAGCAGAACAGGAAGGAGATTGGGCAATTGTAAAAAAGTAGAAGATACGGTAAAAACCGAACAAGAAAATGAAGTATTAGGTGTAGGACAAGGCGGACGACCAAGAGGAGGCGGTAAAGGTAATTGTTTTGGAGGCGGAAAAAGAAAGGGGAATAATAGATAGTTATGAAAATAGCTTTTTGTGCAGTGGAAGGCAGTATCGAATCGTTATTAAGTCGTCAGTTCGGACGAAGTAATTTTTTTATATTTTACGATACTAATCTGAACACCTATTCAATATTACCCAATCCTATTTGTAATTCGGTGGGGGGAGCCGGAATACAAACCGCACAGTTTATTATTTCTCAAAATGTAGATGTTGTTGTTTCCGGTAAAATCGGGGATAATGCAGTAAGGTTTTTAAAACTTGCAAATATAAACATTATAACCGATTGCTCCGGAAAAGTTAAAGAAATAATACCAAATTTAAGATTAGATAATATAAATAAAATAGGTGCTTAACAAAGTACTAAAATGAAAGGAAAAAGTAATGATAATATCTGTTGCTTCGGGAAAAGGAGGAACGGGAAAAACTACGGTAGCCGCAAATTTATCTGCAGTACTTAACAATGCAACATATATTGATTGTGATGTAGAAGAACCAAACGGGGCTATTTTATTAAAACCTGAAATTACCGTATCAAAGTCTGTTTATAAAAAAATTCCAAAAATAGAACCATTTAGCTGTATTTATTGCGGTAAATGTAAAGAAGTGTGTGAATTTAATTCAATCATTTTTATTTTGGGCGAAGTATTAATTATTGATGAAATGTGCCATAGTTGTGGGGCATGTTCTTATTTTTGTTCTGCCGGTGCAATAAAAGAAATTGTTAAAGAGATAGGGAAAATTAATATTGGTAATGCCGGGGATACAAAGTTTGTTGAAGGTGTACTAAATATAGGCGAAGTTTCGGCTTCTCCTTTAATAAGGGAATTACTAAAAACAGAAAACGATGATTCATTAAAAATTATCGATTCACCTCCAGGTACTTCGTGCAGTATGGTTGAAGCCGTTAAAGAGTCGGATTATTGTATATTGGTAACTGAATCAACTCCTTTCGGTTTGCATGACCTCAAACTTGCAATTAAGGTTGTAAATAATTTGGGAATTAAATTTGGAGTGATAATTAATAAGTACGACCCCATGTTTAAAGAGCTTGATGATTATTTAAGTAGTGAGAACATTGAAATTTTAACTAAGATTCCGTTTGATAAAAAATATGCCGAACTATACTCGGCAGGAAATTTATTAATAAAAGATTCAGTAATTAAAGAAAAGATGTTATGCGTTTATAATAAAATAGAAAGTAAACTAAAAAATGAAAACAAATAATAAAGTTAATAAAATAATTGTATTAAGCGGTAAAGGAGGTACAGGCAAAACAACCGTATCGGCTGCTTTTAGTAAGCTGGCAGATAAAAATATTATGGTTGATTGTGATGTAGATGCCGCTGATTTGTTTATTCTTCTCAATCCTGATATTACTGAAAAAAAAAAGTTTATTGGCGGAAAAAAAGCTAAAATAAATAGCAGTTTATGCAATTTTTGTGGTTTATGCGAAAGGTTATGCAGATTTAACGCAATTAATAATTTTATTGTTGATACAATTAGTTGCGAAGGGTGTGGATTATGTTTTAGAGCTTGCCCGGCAAATGCAATTGAGTTTAATA
>DAINPX010000327.1:0-4025 GCA_036743235.1 Melioribacteraceae bacterium | reverse complement strand
TATAATTATAATCCTCCAAAAACTCCGGGTGCTTCTTTTGTGGAAGGAGATAAGTCAGATTTATCGTGGAGTGCCAATTTTGCGGCTATATATAAACTTACTAAAACTACAGATTTAACTTTTAATATTGCCCGTTCATTCCGTGCACCCGCATTAGAAGAAAGATTTCAGTATATCGATTTAGGCGGAGTTATTTATTTGGGCAACCCCAACTTAGACCCCGAAGACGGTTATTATTTTGATTTGGGAACTCGTTTTTGGTTAGATAATTTTACATTCAAATTAAACTTGTTTGCCAACTTTGTAAATAATTATATAGTTGATAATCCTGTTGTAACAGATAGTTTGTATGTTAAAAACAATGTAAGCAAAGCAAGAATATACGGGTTTGATTTAAGTTTTGAATATGAATTTATCAAATCGTTTGTATTTTACGGAAATGCTTCTTATACAAGAGGAAAAGATACCGAAATGGATTTAGATTTACCCGAAATTCCTCCTCTAAACGGAAAACTTGGATTACGTACTAATTACTTAAATTATATATCTGCAGATTTAACCGCCAATATTTACGATAACCAAACAGACGGCAAAATAAATGTTGACCCTAAAAAATGGCAAGTTCATACTCCCGGTTATGTTACTTACGATTTGTTCTTAAATTCGATGCCTATTGATGTAAAACTTGCAAAGCTTACAATATCTGCAGGCATAGAAAACATTACCAACAAAGCATACAGAAACAGTTTATCTACCAACAGGGGAATAATAAAGTTGGAACCGGGAAGAAACTATTTTGCAAAAATTAGTTTGAACTGGTAAACAATTTTTTCTGTTTTTATATTAATTTTAGCCTCCGTATATTAACGGGGGCTTTATTTTACTTTTACAAATTGAGAATTTTATGGAATGGTTTTTTATTGCTTTTGCTTCTGCGCTGCTATCTGCGGCAAGCACAATTTTTGAAAAAAAACTTTTATTTGAAATGAATGCATTTTCGTTTTCGTTATTAAATTCATTCTTTAATTTATTGTTTACCGTTCCGTTTATTTTTTTCTCCGATTTTTCTTCAATAACCGATAAAGGTTTATTAATATTGCTTATAAAGACTATACTTAACTCTGCCGCATTTTATTTTGTAATGTTATCGTTAAAAAACTTGGAAATAAGTAAAGCTTTGCCGTTATTGGTACTTACGCCCGGTTTTGTTGCATTATTTGCATTTTTGTTATTAAACGAACCGTTATCAATAAATCAATTATTGGGTATGGGAATGTTGTTAATAGGCACGTATATTTTGGAAATGCAAGCAAAAGAAGATTTTTTGGAACCTTTTAAGGTATTCGTAAAATCAAAAAATTACAGATATATAATTACAGCCTTGTTTTTATTTACGGCAACAACTTTGTTAGATAAATACATATTAAAAGATCTTATTAAAAATCCAAAAGCATTTTTGGTTTTTCAACAATTATTTACTGCCATAATATTTTTTGTAGCAGCATTATTTATTAAAGGCGGAATTGTTAAAATACTTAAAGATACCAATAATGATTGGTGGAAATGGATAATATTGGTTGCTGTTTTAACAATAGGTTACAGATATTCGCAAATTGAAGCTATTAAATTTGCTCCTGCAGTTGCTTTGGTATTGGCTGTAAAACGGATATCGGTGTTTTTTGCATCTATAATTGGGGGAAAAATATTTAACGAAAAAAACTTATTACAAAAAGCAATTGCAACGTTAATATTAATAGGCGGTACTTTTTTTATAGTTAGATAGTATTATTCGTAATAACTTTTACTTTTTACTTCTAAAACAAGTGTGCCTGCCAAAATATCGTGTAATGCTTGTTTTTTTTCGGTAAATGCAGCCATAATAAAACCGATATTTAAAATTAAGCCTGATAGTATTTTTCCAAAATATCTTCCCGAAGCCCTTCCGAATGATAATCTAACGCCGTTTACATCGGTAACAATTAAGCCTAATGCCATTTTACCCAATGTTGCTTTTTTTGAAGAAGCTTCCATTAATGCAAAATATAGCCAGCTAATTATTATAGAGCCGATTACGGCAATAAGAACAAATAAAATGACTGCGGAAACTAAAGCAACTTCGCCCACATCGTTAAGATTTTGAGTATAACTTACACTATTGTAATTAAAGTTACTTGGGTCGCCATATTCTTGAAAAAAGGATAATCCGAAAATTAAAAATACCGGAATAAAGATTATACCCATAATAATATTTAGTATTATACTATCTATTATATAAGCTAAAAATCGTTTCCAAAACCCTGCATAGGTATATAATTTTTCTCCCATTTTATCCTCATTTTATTAATTTTAAAACTTTAGACGTTGAATAATTAAATAAGTTTTGAAGATACAAAAATTATACTTATTTAACAATGGGCAACTCAAAACTAAAAGTAGAACCTTTTCCGGTTTTACTTTTAACCCAAACACGTCCCCCATGTTCTTCTATTATTTTTTTTACAATCCATAAACCCAAACCGCTACTTGTTTCGTTGCCGGTAGGCTTAGGTGTTAATCTTCCCCCTTTTTGAAAGGCTTTTTTAATATCTTCTTCAGATAAACCAACTCCCGTATCCGTAACTTCTACAGTAATTTTTTCTTTAGTAAAAAATGTATTTACTACAACAGTACTATTGGCAGGCGAGTATTTTAATGCATTGTTAACTAAGTTATCCAATACTTCTTCTATTTTTGCAGGGTCTAATTTTGTTTCGGGTAAATCAATTGACGATTTGTTTAATAAGTTTATTTGCTTTTTAAGTGCATACCCTTTGTTTTGGGTACAAACCGAATCTATTATTTTTTTAAGCGAACCGAATTCCAAATTTAACATAGGTTCGGGTTTAGTTTGTGCTATTACGCTTGTCATTTCATGGGCAAGTTCTACAATTTGTTCGCTGCTTCTTATCATAGATTCCATTATTTCACTTTGCTCTACTGCATTTAAATCGTATGAGGTTATTAATTCCAAGTAACTTTTAATTGCAGATGCCGGATTTTTTATATCATGAATTGCAATAGCAAACAACTCTTCTTTTTGTGCCTGCAATTCTTCCAATTGTTGTTTGCTTTCTACAAGTTTATCTTTCTTTTCAAGTAATTTTAAATTTGCATGTTCCAAATCAGTAATTCTATCTTTCAACTCTCTAATTTGTGAACGCTGAAAACTATTTTCTTCTTCAAGTTCTTTATATTTAAGTTTTAGTTTTTCGTACGCTTTTGCAACTTCAACTCCGTTCGTTCCGTTCGGTTTTACGTCAACTGTACTTGCACTGTTTTTTTCTATATTACTAACTGTATTTTTCTTTTTAATTAGTAGAATTACAATAATAATTATTAAAACTAATATTATTCCGTAAAAAACATAATTATTAGGTTGCTTGGCATTATTTGTTTCTTCGGTTTTTATAACTTCGTTTTTAACGGTAAATTCAATGTTTTTGGGGGATACGTCTTTTCCGGCAATAATACCCTGTATTCTTAACATCATATATCCTTCGGATAATTGTTTTAGTTCTACCGATTTGTCGGATATATTGGCAATACTTACAGGTGCTCCGTTTAAAGTTATTTTATATGAAAGTGGAATAATGTTTGGATTTGTACCTTTTACGTCAAATTTAATTTTTAATATATCTTTTGAGGTAACAGAACTGTTTTTTAACATTTCAGGGTCTATATTAACACCGTTTTTCGAAATTTCGGTAATAATGGTTTCATAAGTTTCGGTTTGGGCAAACACCAAGCTGTTTATTGTTAAAACAATTAAAATAAATTTAACTAAATAATTTCTCATTTTTTTATCACCGCTTTTTGTTCATCTTATTTTATTCTTCTTTCTCTATAAAGTTGCCCTATTTCCGCTCCAAGCACAAAAAGTATTGATGAGTAATAAATCCAAAATGCCACAACTATAACAAGTGTATAAGCACCGTATATTTTACCGTAATCGGCAAAATTATATAAATAATACCCAAATAACCTTC
>DAINPX010000326.1:0-4027 GCA_036743235.1 Melioribacteraceae bacterium | reverse complement strand
TATTAAAGTAAATAAATCTACTTATAACGATATCGAACAGATTAAGAACATAATAATTGCATATAATTTAGGGGAATATCCAAAAAATTTACTTGAGTTTTATACTATTTTGCTTAAAAACAGCAAAGGTAAAATAATGGGAATGATTGGTTTGGCACAAACTAACGGAAAGTTAAAAAACAAGTTGGAAAATAGCCAATTTGAATTATTTGTTTTACCGCAATTAAGCCGTGCGATGGAAATTAAGCAAGCCGATGACGTAAGAAAGAAATATGAATTTATTGTAAATGCATCAGGTTCGTTTATGACTTTAATTAATGCATCGTATATATACGAAGCTGCCAATAATGCATTTATAAATTCGCATAAATTAAAAAGAGAAGAGGTGATAGGTAAAAGTATATCGGATATATGGGGTAAAAAAGATTTTGAAACAAAAATAAAAAATTACTTTGATAAAGCACTTAATGGTGAAACAATAAACTACCAGGCTTGGTTGGAAACAAAAAAAACAGGATTATTGTGTTATGATATTACGTATTATCCCTATTTAAACGAACTGGAAGAATATACGCATGTTGTTGTAGTTTCAAGGGATATTACTTCGTTGGTTAAAGCAGAAGAAACTGTTAGAAAACTTAATTTGGCAATTGAACAGACCGATGAAGTTATTTTTATGACCGATATTGAAGGAGTTATTACTTACGTAAATCCGGCATTTGAAAAAATTTACGGGTTTACTAAAGATGAAGTATTAGGAAAAAGACCTTCTGTATTAAAATCCGGTTATTTTGAAGAAGAAGAATATAATAAAATGTGGGCTAATTTAGTTTTGGGTAAACCATACAAGGCAGAAATGTTAAATAGAATAAAAAACGGAGATTTTATTGAAATTGAAAACTCGGTTAGTCCGTTTTTTGATTCTTACAATAATGTTTTAGGTTTTATTGCAGTTCAACGCGATATTTCGGAACGAAAAAAGGTTGAAAAAGCATTAAAAGATGCCAAAGATTTAGCTGAACGAAGCGATAAATTAAAAGGCGAATTTTTGGCACAATTATCACACGAAATAAGAACGCCTCTAAACTCGGTTATAAATTCAATTCAGTTTATTAAAGAAGACCTTAGCGAACATATTAACGAAGATTCGGAAATTCTTTTTGAAAGCATATCGGTATCTGCAAAAAGAATAATAAGAACTGTTCACATGATTGTGAATATGAGCGAACTACAAACCGGAAATTACGAATATATTCAAAAATATGTTGATATTGCCTTGTTATCCGAAAAAAACTTAGAAGTATATATAAACGCAGCCGAACAAAAAGGATTGAACTTTAACTATGTTAAAAATATCGAGTCTCCCAAAATATTTTGTGATGAATTTTCGGTTGAGCAAATAATTATTCAATTACTTGATAATGCCGTTAAATTTACCGATACGGGAACAATTGAATTTACTATAGATAAAAACAAGTTTAACGAACTTACGTTAAAAGTACGCGATACCGGTATTGGTATTTCGGAAGATTATTTATCAAAAATGTATCAAGCTTTTTCTCAAGAGCAACAAGGATATACCCGAAAATATGACGGAAACGGTTTAGGTTTGGCTTTAGTTAAAAAATATTGCGAAATTAATAATGCCGAAATTTTTTGCTCTTCACAAAAAGATTTGGGTACTGAATTTTTAGTGGTTTTTAATAATTCCAAAGTGTAATGATAAATTAAGATGTTTTTATCTTTATTATTTGGAAAATTTTTTTTATTTTATTTATATTAATTATTGTTACGAGGAATGATTGGAAGATAATTACTACGGAAATCAGAAACAAAACCAACAACAACGTGAGCAAATTAGGTATAAAGAAAAAGACCAACAGTTAAACAAAGAAAGTTATAGATCTAAACAAGCTCAATCTTCGGGTAATATTTGTAATAATTGCGGATATAATAACGAACCGAATGCAAAATTTTGTGCGGAGTGCGGTGCAAATTTATCAGGGGCATTAAACTGTCCTAATTGCGGAAGTAACGTATCGTTAGAAGCGGATATTTGTGAAGCCTGCGGAACTTGGTTATTGGAAGGTAAGTGTTGTTTTTGTTATGCCGAGTTATCGGGAAACGAGAAATTTTGTCCTGAGTGCGGAAACCCTACAGACGGAATAATATGCCCAAATTGCGGAACGCATAATATTTTTGATTTTTGTAAAAAATGCAATAATCCTTTAACCGAAGCAGCACATGAAGAATTAAAAAAAATTAATGAAAATCCTTATTTCCAAAGTTTAATTAAACTTGGTGAAGAATTAGATTATCTTGCCGATGATAATATTAATGAGGCTGAACTTCAGAAACAGATTGCTGAAGCCGAAAAACAAATGGCAATTGAAAAACAAAAATTTGAAGAAGCTGCCAAAAAGGAAGAGCAGATTCAAATGATGATGCGTTTGGAACAATATGCAAACAAAAATTCGCAAGGTAAAAGACAAGAAGAAAATAAAAAACCGAGTGAACCGCCAAAGCAATTTATTTCGGATACTCATTTAAAAGCTATAGAACGCGCCAAACAAACATTACAAAATGCCGAACAACGCAAAAATGATAGAATAAATAAAGAAAGGCAATTACAACAAGAATTAAATAAAATGGCACAATTAACTTTTGAAACTTCACAAGAAGCCAGAAGGTTTTTTAATGCCGTAAAACCGCGTTTATATCCTGCAAAACCAAAATATTGGTTATGTAATTATGCAAATTATCAACATCCCGATGGACCTGCAGGATGTGCCGAACCTAAACTTGGCGGTTATTGGATATACGATTAATTTTTAAACTTTAATAGAGGTAAAAATGGATGATAAAACCGTAAGAGGAGATGATAATTTTATTCCGTCTGAAATGAATAACGATTCAACGGTAAGGGGCAATAATCAAATAATTTCTTCCGGCTTTAATACTCCTAATGTTAATGCCGCTGCTTATGATTCCACGGTAAGGTTTGATCAAAACGGTTATTCGGATTATATAGGTAGCGGGATGGGAGCTCCTTCTCAAACACCGCAAGGAATTTATATTTTAAATAATAAACAGTATAAGTTTATAAAAACTATTTCGGTAACAACCGGTGAAGCAGATATTATTTTAGTTGAAGGTGAAAACGGTAAAGCAGTATTAAAAATTTATAGAGACAGAAATAAACCTAAATTGGATTTGATAGAACAATTGCGTGCAATTAAACACGATGATATTATTAGAGTATATGACTACGGTTTTATTCCGGATCAATTTGGTGAAAAGTTTTTTGAATTAATGGAATTTGCCGAAGGCGGTTCGGTTTTAGATTGTGCCCCTATTAATGACGAAAAAAAACTAAAACAGATTTTAAAAGAAACAATTAATGCATTTAAGTTTTTGCACGAAAAAGGGATTGTACACTGCGATATTAAACCCGAAAATTTATATTATAGGAATAAAAATCATACCGATGTTGTTATTGCCGATTTCGGAATTTCTTCTATTATGGATACGCGTGTAAAACATCATATTACAACTCGTAAAGGAAGTGATTTTTATATTGCTCCGGAAGGAAGGCAATTAGCATCTTTACGTAGTAATAATGTTAAGATATCGGGTGCGGTTGATTATTATTCGTTAGGTGTAACTTTATTGGTCGCATGGATGGGGAAATCGGCATTTGAAGATAAAATTATGGAAATTGCGGGAATTCCCGATAAAAATGATTACGAAAAATTATTTATTGCATGGAATGACTTAAAAGAAAAAGGAGCTATTCCTTTTCCCGATAATATGCCTGAAAGAATAAAGAATTTAATTTGCGGTTTAATGGTATTAACCGAAGATAAACGTTGGGGCTATGATGAATGTACACGTTGGTTGAAAGGGGAAGATGTTCCCGTTCATAAAGATGTTGTTTATAGCGATTATGAACCTTTTGCTTTTGATGATGACAAAGTTGCATATAATCCGGAAGAGCTTGCAGTTTTTATGCAGCAAGATTTAAAAA
>DAINPX010000325.1:0-4042 GCA_036743235.1 Melioribacteraceae bacterium | reverse complement strand
ACGAGAAAGTTCTATTGTCAAAAAAAAATACGCTTTGCTTTTGGAACAACTAGGAAAGGGGGCAAAATTAAGAAATTTGTTAAGTAAGGATAATCAGAAAAAAATAATTATAGGTATTCATACTACAAGCGGAAATAGTGCTCCTAACTGGAGTACTTCTTACTATAAAAAATTAATAAATGAACTATTAAATGATAAACAATTTATAGTCTGTTTAACAGATAACAACATTCCTGAAACTTTAGATAAAATTGACGAAGTAAAATATATTAATAAAAATAATGATTTGAGAAATACAATTATTAATTTAAGTTGTTTAGATATATTGGTATCTGCAAGCACAGGTCCGTTACATCTGGCTGCTGCATTAAAGGTAAAAACTGTATCTTTGTTTTGTAATATGAGTGCTTGTTCGCCAAAGTTATGGAAACCGGTAGGAAATAAGTCAATAGAAATAGTTCCTACCAAACAATATTGTAAGACATTTTGTCCTGGTAATCCAAAAAAATGTACATTTGCAAATGATGGAATTACTACCGAACAAGTATTAAATGCGATTAAAAAGTTATCTGATGAATCTAAATATTAAATTTGATGTATTGAATGAAACGATTTGAAAAACATATTTTTATTTGCGAAAACAAAAGAGATACTAACAATCCTAAAACAAGTTGTGGGGTTAAAGGAGGAGATAAGTTTAAACAATTATTTAAAGACAAATTAAAAGCGAAAGGTATATTAGCAGATTTTAGACCAAATAGTTGCGGATGTTTAGCAGCATGTGAATACGGTCCTGTTATTGTTATATATCCGGAACAAGTTTGGTACGGAAATATAACAGAAAATGATATTGATGAAATTATTGAAGAACATTTATTAAATAATAAAATTGTTGAACGATTAACGATTAAGGATGATAGGTTTAATAAAGATGCAAAATAGTAAGGGAATAGTATTAAAAATTTTTGATATACTAAGCGATGAATATCCCGATGTAAAACCTGCATTGGATTATTCTTCACCTTTTGAATTATTAGTTGCAACAATCCTTTCGGCACAGTGTACTGATGAAAGAGTAAATATTGTAACCAAAAGCCTCTTTAAAAAATATAAAAAACCAGAAGACTATATTAAAGTTGATATTAATGAACTTGAAAAAGATATATTTTCGACAGGTTTTTATAAACAGAAAGCAAAAAGTATAAAAAAATGTTGCATTACGCTAATAGAAAAATTTAATGGCGAAGTGCCAAATAATTTTGATGCTTTAACTAATTTGCCCGGAGTTGGAAGAAAGACAGCTTCGGTAGTAGCAGGTAATGCTTTTGGAATTCCGGCAATTGCGGTAGATACACATGTTAAAAGACTTTCAAACTTACTTGGATTTGTTGAAACGGATAATCCGGAAAAAATTGAATTTGCCCTAAAAGAATTATTACCCGAAAGTTATTGGGTTAATTCCTCTCATTATTTAGCTACACACGGCAGGCGAATATGTAATGCAAGAAATCCTAAATGTAATGAATGTGTAATAAATATTTATTGCCCTAGTAAAAAATAGAGAATATGATATGGATAAACATTTTGATAGAGAATACTGTTTAAGTTTACTGCATGAATACACTAAAGGCATTAGTTTAAGAAAGCATGCTTATGCTGTAGAATTGTGTATGAAGGAATATGCAATTAAATTTAATGAAGATCCAAATTATTGGGGTAATGTTGGTCTTTTACATGATTTTGATTACGAAAAATTTCCAACCACCGAAGAGCATCCGGTAAAAGGAGGCGAAATATTAACAGAGCTTGGATTTGAAAAGAAATTTATTGATTCGATATTATCGCATTGCGAAAGAACCGGTGTAAAAAGAGACTCGTTAATGAGAAAAGTTTTATTTGCTGTTGATGAGTTATCAGGTTTTATTACTGCAGTAGCGCTAGTTAGACCATCAAAATTGTTAGCGGAGGTTGACGTTAAATCTGTAAGAAAAAAAATGAAAGATAAAGCTTTTGCAAAACAAGTTAGCCGAGAAGATATTATTAATGGAGCTTTGGAACTTAATATAGATTTAGATGAGCACATCCGGTTTTGTATTAATGCATTGCAAAAGGGAAGTAATTTATTGGAATTATAGATTTTAATTAAAAAAATTTATATATTATAAATTGTTTTAAAATTTTAATAAAAAATCTCTTATGCTTAATTTTTTGTGATTTTTACGATATAAATATACTTTTTGTGATATAAATCAAAAAAAATAACATAAATTATTAGTAATTTTATTTATTGACTTGACAATTAATAGGGTTAATAAGTAAATTGTATTGTAAAATTAAAAGGAATAAGCTATAGAGAGTTTTTACATTTTGCCAAATAATTCGAGGAATTATAATCAATTTTGATTATAATAATTAATGGATAATGAAAATTAAATTCTCTATTTTATTATTTGTGTTTATTCCGTTCTTATTAGTACGGGCACAATCAGATATAAATATAATAAATATCGGTAGTAATTTTATTACTATTGAATATACCCCGAGTTATAACATTACCGATGTATTTATGAATGGAAATGTTTATAAAAATATAGAATTAAAAAACGGTTTAACTGATACTGAAAACATCCAAAATTCCTTACTATTACAAAAAAGATTTTTTAATATTGCTGTTCCTTCAGAATATGGAAACACTATTCAGGTAATAAGCTATAATTCTAAAACAATTGAAGGTAAAATTGTATCTTTAAATAATAATCCTATAAATAATTTTGATATACCAAATAAATCGGATTATGATATTATTACTTTTGGAAAATTCGGTAATATAAGGGGTTTATTTCTACAAAATATAATTATTAGTCCAATTAGTTATAATTTAGTTGAGAATACAATTTCGTTAGTGAATAAAATTGTATTTACAATTAATTTCTCTTCACAAAATTCGTTAAGTTTTTATCCCGATAAGAATTTGAATGAAACTGTAATTAATTATAATCAAGCTTTAGTTTGGAATAAAAAGCCTGCAAAGTTACTAAAAGTTTTTGAAAGTTCTCCATTAAACAATGGCAAGTGGGTTAAAATTGAAATTAAAGAGGAAGGAATTTATAAAATTGATAGAACTACACTTGCTAATTTAGGATTTGATATTAGCAATATAGACCCAAGAAAGATCAAAATATATAATAATGGCGGATTTACTTTATCGGAGGATCCTGATGCACAACGACCTAATAATTTGGTTGAAAACGCCATTCTTGTATCCGGTGAAAGTGATGGAAGATTTGATAATTCCGATTATATATTATTCTACGGAAGGGGTATTAATTATTGGGAATACAATAAAAATTCAAAAAAAATTGTTCGTAATAAACATTATTATTCAAAAGCAAACTATTACTTTTTAACTGCAGAAGGAACAAACGGTAAACGTATGGAAAGTGTTGGAAATGCCGGATTAAACGGTCAATTTTCGCAAACAACTTCCAAAGCATACGAATTCTTTGAGGAAGATAAAATTAACTTGCTAAAATCAGGTAGAATGAGTTTTGGTGATGAGTTCAATTCATCAACACAAAGTAGAACTTATTTAACAAGCCTTGTTAATAGAGTAGATAACTCTCCGGTTAATTATAAAGTACAGGTAGTAAATTTTTCTACCTCTGCGGTTACATTGCGTATTTCCGAATCCAATACAATTATTTATAATAATTCTTTACGTGGTGCAACCGGGTGGTATGCAGATGGTGAATTGCATTATTTAAGTGCAACGTCAAGTAATCCCATTTTAACGGATAATAGAAGCCAATTAACTTTAAATTTTGCAATTTCAAGTGCCTCTCATAAAACATATTTAGATTTTATTGAAATTGAATATAACAGATTATTAAAATCTGTAAATGATGAAATTATCTTTTTTTCTAAAGATACAACTGCAAATATAAACTATAGAGTTTCTAATTTTGCAAATAGCGATATTTATGCTTTTGACGTAACCGATTTTAGCAACGTTAAAAGGGTGAACGGTACTACAACAGCAGGT
>DAINPX010000324.1:0-4042 GCA_036743235.1 Melioribacteraceae bacterium | reverse complement strand
TACTATAAGAAATATTGAAGCCATGAAAGTAGATATGATAGTAGTGAGACACGAATCTGCCGGTGTACCTACCTATTTAACGCGAATTTCAAATTGTAACATTATTAACGCAGGGGATGGTTTACATGAACATCCTACGCAGGCTTTATTAGATATGTTTTCAATTAAAGAAAAATTGGGAAAAATTGAAGGATTAAAGGTTTGTATTGTTGGAGATATTGCTCATAGCAGAGTTGCACTATCTAATATTTACGGATTGCAAACAATGGGTGCAAAGGTTTCTTTATGCGGACCAAATACATTCATCCCAAAAGATATTGAAAAACTTGGTGTAAAAGTGTATAATAATATAGATAATGCAATTAAAGAAAATGATGTGCTTAATATTTTAAGAATTCAGCTTGAAAGGAAAGCCGGTGGCGGTTTGCCTAGTTTACGGGAATATCATAAGTATTATGGCGTTACAAAAGAAAGACTAGATAACTTGAATAAAGAAATATTAATACTGCATCCCGGTCCTATAAACAGAGGTGTTGAAATTAGTAGCGAAGTGGCTGATGGACCTTATCAAGTAATATTGCAACAAGTAACTAATGGTGTAGCCATTCGTATGGCAGTATTGTATTTATTAGGCACAATGAATTAAAGGTGAGAAATGAAAATATTAATAAAAAATTGTAAAATAATAGACCCTTCAATAAAACTTAATAAAGTTAGTGATGTATTAATTGAAAACGGTATAATAAGTAATATTGGAGAAATAAATGTTGATGACGCAAAAATAATTGAAGCCGAAGGCAAAATATTAACTCCCGGATTTTTTGATATGCACGTGCATTTACGAGAACCCGGGCGTGAAGATGAAGAAACCATCACTTCAGGAACTGAATCGGCAATGGTTGGTGGTTTTACAGGGATTGCATGTATGCCAAATACAGACCCTACAATTGATAGTGCCGAAGTTGTTTCGCTAATTAAGGACAAAAATTTTGGAAATATTGTTGATGTTTTTCCAATTGGTGCTGTTACTAAAAATAGGAAAGGCGAAAATTTGTCGCCTATACTTGAGTTACTGGAAGCAGGTGTTGTAGGATTTTCGGATGATGGAACCGTTGTTAAATCAGCTGCAATATTACGTAAAGCATTGGAATATACTAAAGAATTTAATGTTCCTATTATTGAACATTGTGAAGATTTATCTATGGCTGATGGGGTAATGAATGAAGGATTAAATTCTACAATGTTAGGGTTACCTGCTATTCCTAGTATTGCGGAAGATTTAATTGTAATGCGTGATATTATGATTGCCGAATATGTAGGAGGAAAAGTTCATATTGCTCATATAAGTACAAAAAATGCCGTTGAATTAGTCCGTAATGCAAAAGCTAAAGGGATTAATATAACTGCCGAAGTTACTCCGCATCATTTTTCGTTAACCGATGATTTACTTAAAACATATGACACAAATTACAAGATGAATCCACCCCTCCGTTCTAAAGAAGATGTAGAAGCTATTTTGGAAGGATTACAAGATGGAACTATTGATTGCATTGCCACTGATCATGCTCCACATTCTATTGAAGAAAAAGAGATGGAATTTATATATGCTCCTAATGGTATTATCGGACTTGAAACCGCTATAGGATTGGCATTTAACGAACTGGTTCATAAAAAAATATTGAGCATCGAGCAACTTATTGAAAAATTTGCTATTAATCCTCGCAAAATATTAAATATCGAAATTCCAAAAATTGAAGTTGGTAAAAAAGCAAATTTAACGCTTCTTGATCCGGAAAAAATATGGACGGTCCAAGTTTCGGATTTTAAGTCAAAATCCAAAAATTCTCCTTTTGACAAGAAACTTTTAACAGGAAAAGCTATTGGAGTTTTTAATAATAACATGGCTTATATTAATGGTAAAATAATAAAATAATTCTATAAAAGTGTTCACGGTTTGTATTTATTTGTGAACACTTTTATTAATATTTATGTAAAAAGAATTATAATATCTAATAAAATTGGTTGGTATAATATTTGAAATACATGGGCAAACAGTTAGGAGATAATAAAATGAAAAAGCTAATAACCACCTTAAGTTTATTTGTAATAATATTTACCGGTTGTGATGTAAATATTAATGAATACGAAAACGATAGAACACCCCCCACTGCTCCAAAAAATGTTTATTCTGTTACAGGAGATAACGAAGTATATTTGTATTGGGATAGCAATCGTGAATCTGACTTAGCCGGATATAAAATTTATTACAGTTATTCGTATAATGGTACATATTACTATATCGGTTCTACTTCCAAAACTAATTTTATTGATAACGAAGCAAAAAATGGTACAACTTATTATTATGCCATTACTGCTTATGATAGAGACGGTAACGAAAGTGAACTAAGTATTGAAGAAGTATTTGACACGCCAAGACCTGAAGGATTTAACCAAGCTATTTTTGAGTTTCATCAATTTGAAAATACGTCGGGTTATAGTTTTAAAGATTATTTAGTAGTACCTTACAATTCAGCAAATGTTGATTTCTTTTTTGAAAAATATAATAATAAGTTTTATTTAGATGTTTTTAAGGATAGCGATATTCAAGATATGGGAGCAACTCAAGATATTTATGATATTTCTTATGCACCTCTAAACGGTTATGTACCCATAAATGAAGGGGAAAATATTAAATACGTTGAGGCAAAAATAGGACATACTTATGTGATATGGACTTATGATAATCATTTTGCCAAAGTTAGAGTTAAAAATATTACTAATGAAAGATTAGTATTTGATTGGGCTTATCAAACTGCAGAAGGTAACCGAGAATTAAAAAGAATGGTTGATGATTTTAGAGAAAATTTAACAAATATAAAAATTATAAGAAATTAAGATAATAATGATTATATTAAATATTTTAATTATTTTATAGTTAGAAACTTTGATAAAAAATGAAAAAATTCTTAATATTAATATTAGTTATATTTATTAATTCAACACCGGCTAAGGCAGATGACCTTAAGACGGTGTTGAAACAAATTGAAAAAGGATTTACTAATAACAAAGTGGATCTTTTTTCAAATTATTTTAGTGATAATTGTTATCTAAGTTTAAATAACGGATTATCAGGTTATTATACTTCTAATCAAGCCTATTATATTTTTGAAAAATACTTTATTAAATACAAAATTACCGAGTTTATTACAACAGATTACGGACACGGTGATTTTAATATAATGATTGAAGCAACAATTAAATATAATTTGGAGGGGACTGTTTATAAAGGGCAAGTATTAATAACACTTAAAAATATTAACAATAAGTTATTAATTACTCAAATTTTTATTAGTTAATATGCTTAAAATATTTTCTGACATTAATAAGTTTTTAAAGTACTTACTTTTTATTTTTACACTTCTTCTATTTTTATTAAGTATTCTAAAAATTTCGTCTTCTTACAATAAAAAAACGATTAATAATAAACAGCAAATTGATAATTTAATAAACGAATATTTAAGTACTAAATTATTAAATTTTACTGAATTTATTAAGCATAACCACCTGATGATTAAAAACTTAAGTAGTTTTAATAAAATACTACAAAACCAAAGTTTTAGTGTTGAAATAATAAACAATAAAGGGGAATTAATATATTGGTACAATATTAATGAAAGTTTGGGGCATGTTTTTATTGAGAAACAACAACAGAACAAAAAATTTGCAAACATACAAAATAAAGTATATCATTTTACGTTAAAAGAAGAAACAATTAAAGGTTTAGAGGTAAAGGTTATTTATTATTACCTAATTGATAAATTGGGTAATGATAGTACTGCTTTAGGCTTATCAAAGTTTTTAAGTAATAAAATAAACAGCCCGATTAAAGTTAATTTGGATGATTTGGATTATAAAAATAAAACTTATTACAATAATCAAATTAGTATTAGGCAAGAAGATAATATTTCGTTTATTTCCGAGGATAATAATTTTTACTCAATTAATAATTTGTTTAAGTGGTGTTTATTTATTAAGATTATAA
>DAINPX010000323.1:0-4049 GCA_036743235.1 Melioribacteraceae bacterium | reverse complement strand
TGATATTTTCAATGGTTCGACTTCGGTATATATGCAAAAAACTAATTACGGAGGAGGATCGCCGATATTACGCGGTATGATTGGCAATAGAGTATTAATTTTAATAGATGGTATTAAACTAAATAACTCGACATTCAGATATGGACCAAATCAGTATTTTAATACAATTAATCCTCATATAGTAAAAAAAATTGAAGTAATAAGCGGTGCTGCGGCAGTAAATTATGGTAGCGATGCTTTAGGGGGCGTAATTAATGTAATAACCAAAACTGACTTAGAAGATAATACGGCTTCCTTTTACTCACAATATTCATCTGCAGATAGGGGTTTTTATCAGAATGCTGAGATATCACATAAAATAAGTGATTTTACTTTATATGGTTCAATGGCTTATAAAAAAGTAGCTGACCTTAAAGCAGGAAATGGAAAAATTCAAAATCCATCGGGATATAAATCGTATGATTTATTTTTTAAAGTAGGGTATCAAATAGATTCAACAATTTTAATAAAATTTAACTATCAAAAAAATAATTCGTTTGATGTACCCAGAACAGATAGATATACTGCAGGTAACGATATTAAATATTTGTTTAATCCGCAAAAAAGAGAATTATATAGTCTATCCAATTCTTATTTTAATTCAAACGGTTTTCTTAATTTAATTGAAACAAGTATGTTTTTAATAAAACAAGAAGAAGGACGCGAGATAATTAGTAAAAAGAGTAGTAACACTCAAACAAATGATTTAGATAAGGTACAAACACTTGGGTTTATAAATAAAATAAATTTTGGTCTTTTAAATTTTTATAAAGGGATAATAGGTATAGAATATTATTCGGATAATGTATTGAGCAAAAGATTAAATGTTAATTTAAATACCGGTGATATCTTAAAATCTAAACCTCAATTTGCCGATGATAGTGAGGTAAGTAACCTAGGAATCTTTATAAAAAATAAATTTTTGATTGATAGATTTAACATCGAACTTGGTATTAGATATGCAAACTATAAAGTTACGGCAAACTTATTGGAACCTTTTAATTTAATTACTTTGGTAAATAATTCAATATTGTTTAATGCCGGCTTAAGTTATAATTTAATTATTGATAAATTATTATTAAACTTAAATTATTCTCAAGGTTATCGAAATCCGGGGTTAGAAGATTTGACCGTTTACGGTAAATCGGGTAGCGGAAATGGAGCAAGGTTTGATGCTCCAAATCCGGATTTACTGCCGGAATTTGCAAATAACTATGAAATTGGATTCAAATTTTTTGAAGAAGATATAACATCTTCATTATATTTTTATTATACACAATTAAGCGATTTTATTATACCGGTAAAGGGATTATATTTAGGACAAGCCACAATTGAAGGATATCCGGTATATATTCGTAAAAATATAGAAAAAGGTTATATAGCAGGTTCCGAATGGTATCTGTATTTAAAATTAATTAATAAATTAATTATTCAAAACCAACTGAATTATACTTATGGATATAATAAAACCAATAAAGAACCTCTTTCTCGAATTCCTCCTTTAAACGGTAAATTAACTTTTTTGATTAACTATAAATATTTGTTCGGTGAGTATTATTTAATTTGGGGTGCAAATCAAAAAGAATTATCTGCTGCAGATAAAATAGATTTTAGAATTGGCAATAACGGAACTGCCGGATTTGTTACTCATAATCTCGCATTTTCTTATTATTATAAAAATATTGGAGTTTTATACCTTAGAATTGAAAATATTTTTGACAAGTATTATAAATACCATGGTTCGGGTATATCTGCTCCCGGACGTAATTTTGTAGTAGCTACCGATATTAAAATTTAATAGGAGGAATAATGATAAAGAGATTTACTATATTTATTTTGTTGTTTTCATTTTGTAACGCTTTTTCGCAAACTCTTGATATTTCTTTGAAAAAGGAGATAGAGCACTCTATTGTTAAAGGGCTTAAGTATTTATACGATAAACAGAATAATGACGGGTCATGGGAACATTACCCACCCATCACTGCATTGGTATTATCTTCATTTTTACGTTCACACCCTAATATTGGAATACAAGATAGTATAATTTTAAAGGGATTTAACTTTTTAGCCAATTTTGTTAAACCGGATGGAGGAATTTATGCCGATGATATGAAAGCATATAGTACTGCTATATGTTTAATGGCTTATAAGGATTTAAACCTTATGGAACATAGGCAAATAATTAAAAATGCCGAGTCTTTTTTAATGGGTTTACAATTAGATGAAGTTGGGGGATATTCTGTTGATAGTATTTATTTTGGCGGAATAAGTTATGGCGAAAAAGATAAGGCACCTGATTTATCTAATTTGCAATGGACTATTGAAGCTTTAAGCGAAGAAGAAAAACCTAATGATATGGACTTAGATAAAAAAGATGAACAACATAAAACAAAAAGGAGACTCTTTTTTCATAATGCATTAAAATTCTTGGAAAGGACTCAAAATTATAAAACTAATGACCAAAGTTATGCCGAAAATGATGGCGGCTTTATGTATAGACCTGGGGATAGCAAAGCCGGCGGTACGCTTTCGTACGGAGGAATGACATATGCAGGTTTAAAAAGTTATATCTATGCCGGATTAACCAAAGATGATGAAAGAGTTAAAGCTGCAATTAATTGGTTAAAAAATAATTATACTGTAGAAGAAAATCCGAAAATGGGAAACCAAGGGCTTTATTATTATTTTCAGACGATGGCTAAAGCATTGTCAGTTTACGGAGAAGATAATTTTGTTCTAACTGGCGGTAAAAATAGGAATTGGAGGTATGATTTGGCTGATAAACTACTTAAATTACAAAAACCGGAAGGGTTTTGGATAAACGAAAACGGAAGATGGTGGGAAAATAATCCTATTTTGGTAACTGCTTACTCCATTATTGCATTAGAACAAATATTAAAAAGATAATTAATAAAATAGGAGAAAAAATGAAACTTTCTAATGTATTAATAATAATAATTTTATTCACTTTTTCTTATGGTAGTTTAAAAGCTCAAGAAGATGTTTTTGTAAAAAAAGCATTGGAGCTATTAAAAGATTATAAAGTACAAACGCCAAAAGTTGAGAAGCCAATTAAAAGTGTTGAACAGTTATGGAAAGAAGAAACTAATAAGTATTTTGAAAATACAAAAGGGGCTATTAGATATTGTACAAATATTATCGCTTTTAGTTCACAATACTCCGGCGATGGTTGGTCTGCAAATCAGGTAATTGGTATTCCCAATGTATATCCGGGGTATGGCGATAATGCAAATGCATGGACATCATCATCACCGGATGGACAGCGAGAATTTTTAGAATTAGGATTTGATAATCCTATGCCTATTAGCAATATTGCCGTTTATGAAACATTTAACAGTGGTGCAGTTGATACAATTTATATAAAAAATCCGAACACCGGAAATTGGGAAATTGTGTATCAAGGAGCTTCACAACATATCCAAACCTCGCGAATTTTTGAAGTTAGTTTTCCTCTTACAAGTTTTCCGGTTTCACAAGTAAGATTAGCAATTGATGCAGTAGGTGTACCCGGTTGGAATGAAATAGATGCAGTTGCAATTGCTGATGAGCAGATTAACCCATTTATTGTTAATATAATGCCAAGTTACGGACAGAGTCAACAATATGCCAATGCAATTATTAATCAAAATATTTCTGTTTGGGGAAATATTAAAGGTGGAATGCCACCTTATAATTATACAATTGATTTTGGAGACGGAACTAATGTAAGCGGCAGTGTTACAGATATGCATTTTGTTGGAGAAGAACATCAATATACTACTGCCGGTGTTAAGACGGCAAAACTTACTATAACAGATAATAATGGCATTACTAAAAGTAGAGAAGCTTTAATTAGAGTATTTGCTGCCCCTACACAACAAGTTAAGGTAAATATTGCGATTGAAAAGGGATTGCTGTTTTTATATAAAAGCCAAACACCGGACGGTTTTTGGTATGGAGAAGATTATGTTGCAGTAACCGGAATGGCTACCTTAGCATTTGAGGAGAAC
>DAINPX010000322.1:0-4063 GCA_036743235.1 Melioribacteraceae bacterium | reverse complement strand
ATTGAATACGGAAATTTTATTTATATAGGTACAAATCAAGGATTAATAAAATTTGATTATAAAAACTTTGAAAAGCTAAAAAAAGACGCTTTTAAGTTATATACTATTAAAGACGGTATTGCAAGTACTGAGATGAATATGGGTGCAGTATATAAAGATAGAGACAATAATTTATATATCGGTACTCAAAAAGGAGTTACTTATTTTAATTTAAATGATCAACCGTTTTTTACCCCCTCCCCAATATATTTAAATAACATTAGAGTAATAGATGAAGAGAAAACTACAAATTTTGAACCTGTTGGTGAATTGGATTTATCTTATACCCAAAATAATATACGGTTCGATTTTATTGCAGTAGGTTTTACTCCGAGAGAAAAATATATTTACAAACATAGATTAATCGGTTTGGAATCGGATTGGATTGAAAGTAACGAATCTTATGCACAGTACCCTTATTTGCCTCCCGGAAAATATACTTTTGAAGTTATTTGTAGAAATGCCGATGGTGTTTGGAGTGTAAAACCGGCTTCTTTTACTTTTGAAATAAATCCGCCAATTTGGTTAACATGGTGGGCAATAACCTTTTTTATAATAATCGGTTTATCATCTATGTACGGTTTTTATTTAATGAAAACCGAACAAGTAAAAAAGAGGAATATAGAACTTGCAAATATGGTAAAAGAAAGGACAAAAGATTTGGAATTGGAAAAAGATAAATCGGATGAGTTATTACTAAATATTTTACCTTTAACTCTTGTTGAAGAACTTAAAACACACGGTGCAGTTATGCCGCGTGAGTTTAAAAATGCGACAATTTTGTTTACTGACTTTAAGTCGTTTACATTTACAGCGTCAATTCTTCCGGCTGATAAATTAGTAAACGAACTTAACGATATATTTTTGGGATTTGATAAGATATCGGATTTTTACGGTCTTGAAAAGTTGAAAACTATTGGTGATAGTTATATGGCAGCCGGAGGTTTACCAAATGAAAGTGATGATCACGCAATACGTGTAGTATTGGCAGCATTAAAAATGCAAGAATTTATTCAAGAAAGAAATAAAAAAGAAGCATTAAAATGGGAAATGAGGGCAGGGATACACTGCGGACAGGTTATTGCCGGAGTAGTTGGTACTAAAAAATTTACTTACGATATATGGGGAGATACGGTTAACATTGCTAGTAGAATGGAAAGCAGCGGTGAACCCGGTAAGGTAAACATTTCGGCTTTTACTTATATGTTAATTAAAGACTATTTTATTTGTGAATACAGAGGTAAAGTAGATGCAAAAGGAAAAGGGAAGATGGATATGTATTTTGTAACCGGAATTAAAGATAATTTAAATAATTTATTTGATATTGAACAAAAATTTGTTTAAATTCTGATAAAAGTGATTTATATCATAAATAAATGTGATGTAGGATACAGCTAAGTTTACGGGCTATTGACAAAGTTATATTTTTATTTACTTTTGCATGTAACATTAATAACAATTGGGAGCTATAAAATGAAACGACTATTTACCTTTGTACTGACCTTCTTTTTTTCCGTTGCCGTTTTTGCAACAGAGTATTCGGTTACTTATCAAATAAATGTTACTAATCCATGTAACGGTAACGTTTATACAATTCAAAGCCAAACAGGTTCTTTTATGACTGGCAGCAGTTTTACGGTTGGAGCAGCTACACTACCAACCGATTTGGCAAATTGGCAAAGTTTGTATGATGCTTTGGTAGGAAGCGAATTTGGAATTGATGCCGGTGCATTAAACGAAAATATTACAATTGGCATTAATCTTATGGATTTTAATTGTGCGGTTAACGGGCAGTATAACAATCCGGATTTATTCATGTTTTTAGGTATTTCGGTAGTTACCGATGGCGGAGTTATAACTCCAATAAACGAATTCTTCCACTTTAACCCGGGTAAATATGCATATATCAAAATACCGAGAAGCAATGCATTAAACGCTTTATTTACGGCTCTTAACTTAAGCTATACAAATATTGCTTTCGGTTATTATGTTGCCGGTTTATATACTTCGGCAGGTTTACATTTTGAATTAACCCCAACCCATGTAAATTTGTACTTGTCTCACTTTTCAAAATTTGGTGGCGGACGCGGTTCTATTGTAAGTGTTGAAGAAGAAAATATTGCAGGTCTTCCTCAAAGTTTTGATCTATCACAAAATTATCCGAACCCGTTTAACCCTACAACAAAAATTCGTTACTCTATTACAGAAAGCGGTATTGTATCGTTACGCGTTTATAGTGTAAACGGTGAAGAGATTACAAATTTAGTTGATACTTATAAAACACCGGGAATTTATGAAGTTACTTTTAATGCCGAAAATTTACCAAGCGGTGTTTATGTTTATAAATTAACTCAAAATAACAAATCCTTAAGTAAGAAGATGAGTTTAATAAAATAATTTTATTGCATTTTAATTCAAAAAACATTAATATAAGACCGTATATTTTAATACGGTCTTTTTTTTATAACTAAAATAGAGGTGAATATGCAAAAAATCGGTACCAAAATAATTCCGCTTTTATTAGGACTTATGACGGTATTAACAGGCTGTTTCGATTCTCCAAAAGAACCCGTAATGCCTACATGGGATGCAGAGCTAAATGTTCCGTTGGTGGATAAAAATCTTGCTTTGCACGAAATAATTGATACTCGTGATAACCCTAATTTAGGAATAGACCCTACGGCGGATAGCTTATATTTTATATATGTAAGCAATCTTGAAACAAAAGCGAGAATAACCGATAGTCTAAAAATGGACATGAAACTTGTCCCCGATACATTGAATCTTAGCGGACAAGCTTCCGGCGGAGAAGTAAAAAGTGCCATAATATATAACCCTGATAAACAATATCATTTACTTAAAGCCGAATTTAAATCAGGGACATTTCTAATTACCCTTAATAACTCTTCAACATTTCCGGTTAATTACCAATTAATTTTACCTGGATTTAAGAAAAAATCCGATGGTTCAGTATTAAAAATTACGGGTACTGTATCTGCAAGTACCAAAAAAAATGTTGAAATACCATTAAAAGATTATAATTACGCAGAATTGAATATTGCTGCCGGTCTAAATGATTTAACCGAACCTTATACTTTTCAAGCTGCACCCGGATTTTATTTTGTAGGAATTGCAAGTGCAACAGGTGCATTTGAAATAAGTTTTGCTTCTGAAATTAAATCGGGAACAATTACAATTTCGAGAATGGAAGGACAAATAAAACGTACAAGTTTGCCATTTTCATCACAACAATTTAGTACAGGATTTGGTGATGAAATAACAAACTTTAAAGATGCTATTGATTTTGAAAATATTACCGTAAATGTTACTCAAAGCATTTTTGGTGAGATGGATAACTTACGTATTGTAATCGATTCTTTGGCTTTAATTGGTTACGATCAAAGGAAAAACGGAAGTTTATTTGATCCTTTGGCTATGCGTTTTGGTACTAAAAATTACTTAAAAGATTCGTTAAGTACCGAAGAAGAATATAAAAAAGTATTTGATAAATCCAACTCCAACGTTTCGGAATTTTTATTGCATTTGCCGAGGGTATTAAAAATGGGAAGCAAGTTTACAATAGCACCTATACCCGGGTTATCACAAGTAATTTCGGATACCGATTCGTTTAAAATAGTTACCAATATTAACGCTCCGTTATCTTTACGCAGTAAAAATGCAACATATAAAGATACATTGGATATAGAAATAACCGAAGATAACAGAGATCAGATAAAAAAAGGGAATAATGCCAGTTTAGTATTGGAAATTGAAAACCATATACCACTTGGATTAACCGGTTCCGCTATGTTTGTTGATGCTAATTATAGACCTTTATTTAGCGTTCATACAGATGGCGGTTCAACAAGTATTGATGTACCTCCTTCAGATATTAGTAATACGGGTTTTGCTTCCACTCCTTCAGTATCAAAAACTAAACTTGTTTTAACAAAACAAGAAATTGATTTATTTAGCCAAGCCAAATATGTAATAGCCCAGGTTTTTATACGTTCTACGGGTTCAT
>DAINPX010000321.1:0-4096 GCA_036743235.1 Melioribacteraceae bacterium | reverse complement strand
TAAAAGAGAAAGAGTATTTTTTACCTTATATAAATAAAAATAAACCGATAAAATATTTGGCAATAGCGGTAAATAGGGAAGTAGCGGAATATAAGATAGAAGACAAAAGTATTAACTAAAACAAGTTTAGTGTGTTTAATATTAAAATATTGAGAATAAAATGATTGAAGATAGACTGCAAAAAGGAAAAAAAATAATGATTAAAGATTTAGAAAAGAGGAAGATTTAAGAAATAAATTAGATAAGTATTATTCTGTTCATAAACCTGTAGTTGAAAGGTTTGAAGATATAATTGCATCTATTTGTAATAATAAAAAACTTTTAGAATATGGTTGAGTAACCGGCAGCAATTCTGAAATATGGATTAAATTCGGGGCAATTTTAACTGGAATAGATATTTCGGAAAAGGGTATAAATAAAGCAGTAGAATGGGCAAAATTAAATAATAAGGCAGCTGAGTTTTTAATTATGAATGCTGAGAGAACTGACTTTGAAAATAATACTTTTGATATTGTTGCAGGATCAGGAATACTGCATCACCTAAATCTTGAATCTTCATATACTGAGTTAGCAAGAATACTGAATAGCAACGGAAGTGCCGTATTTATAGAACCTTTGGGGCATAACCCAATAATAAATATGTATAGAGCTTTAACTCCAAAAATGCGAACGGAAGACGAACATCCGTTAAAAGTTAATGACTTAAAATTACTTAATAAATATTTTAATAATGTAAAAATAGAATATTTCTCGATTTTAACATTATTTGCAGTTCCATTCAGAAATAAATCTTTTTTTGGAATTTTATTAAAAATCTTAAAATGTTTAGATAACATAATTTTTTTAATACCATACTTCAGAAGATTTGCATGGACGGTTATAATAAATGCAAAAAAACCTATTAAAATAGAAACCTATAAATAATTATACCTTTATTGTGTGTAGTTTAAGTTAGTGATTTTATTATCAACATACAATTGTTGCATTCTTATGTTTTTAAAGAAAAAGATAATCAACAAATTGCGATAGTTGTTTTATAAATTTTTATGTTTTATTTTTTTGAAAGATTTACTAACTTGCTATATTAAACTCAAAAGATTTGGTTAATTATGAAAAAAATATTGCTCATTTTATTAGTAACAATATTTAGTGCAAATCTATTTGCCCAAGATGATGAAGAATATGTTGGTAACATAAGCAAATTTGGAGCTGCCGGTGGTGTTACCGGAACATGGCTAATGCCAAATTTTGATGAGTTGAATTCTAAAGTCAAAATGCTTGGTCTTGAAGAATTTTCAAAATCGGGTATGATTACGTGGGGCGGAGCCGGTTATGCTTACATAATGTTTTGGAATAACATTCGATTTGGGGGTATGGGATACGGTGGTGTATCAACTACCGAAGGAATAGTAAATGGTTACAGAACTCAAGTAGATTATACTATAGGAATGGGCGGTTTTACTATTGAATATACTTTACCAATTGTTAAAGATATTGCGGTCTCAATTGGCTGTATATTAGGCGGAGGAACAGCTCAAATAGATATTTATAAAAATAAAGGTGATTTTACTTGGGGGACTGTTTGGTCAGATATTCAGGCGGTAAATTCAAAAAGCGAATATAAAAAAATATCAAAAAGCTTTTTTACAATTACTCCTACATTAAATATAGATATACCTTTAAACCGGTTTATTGCTATTAGGGTTGGTGCGGGCTACCAAACCGATTTAACCGGTGATTGGAAAATAGATAACGAACAAACTTTATACAATACACCTAACAAAATGAACGCTAATGCATTTTTTGTTCAAACAGGTCTGTTTTTTGGATTTTTTGCATTTTAAGGAGAAAAGATGAGAACTTTATTAGTTACCGGCGGTGCCGGGTTTATTGGTAGTAATTACATAAGAACCATGTTAACCGAAAGAGATGATATTGAAATTATTAATCTGGATAAATTAACATATGCGGGTAATCTTGAAAACTTAACCGAAGTAGAAAATAAAAAGAATTATACTTTTATTAAAGGGGATATTACAAACAACGAATTGGTTGAATATATTTTTACTAAGTATAATATAGATGAAGTAGTTAACTTTGCCGCAGAAAGCCATGTTGATAGAAGTATTCTTGGCAGTGAAGTTTTTTATCGTACAAATGTAATGGGTACAAATGTTTTGCTTGAAGCTTCACGTAGGCATGAAATTAAAAAATATCTTCAAATTTCAACAGATGAAGTATATGGAAGTTTGGGAGAAACAGGATTATTTACGGAAAATACGCCGCTTTCACCAAATAGTCCATATTCAAGCAGCAAGGCAGGTGCCGATATGATGGCTATGTCATTTTATCATACATACGGTATGCCGATAGTTATTACACGCTGTTCTAATAATTACGGACCTTATCAATTTCCCGAAAAGCTAATTCCTTTAATGATTATTAACGCATTGCACGGTAAAAAATTGCCTGTTTATGGTGACGGAAAAAATGTTAGAGATTGGATTTATGTAATTGACCACAATAAAGCTATTCAATTGGTTTTAGATAAAGGGATACCGGGACAAGTTTATAATATCGGTGCCGAAAATGAAATGCAAAATATAAAAATAATTAAACTTATTTTAGGTATTTTGGGTAAATCGGAAGATTTAATTGAATATGTAAAAGATAGACTTGGCCATGATAGAAGATACGCAATTGATGCGACAAAAATAAAAACCGAATTAGGCTGGAAACCTGAATTTACGTTTGAACAAGCTATTGAGCAAACAGTTAAATGGTATTTAGATAATAAAAATTGGTGGGAAAGGATAATTTCGGGTTCTTATAAAGATTATTACAAGAATTTGTACGGCAAAAACTATTAATTGTTAATATTAGGAATATAATGGTAAGAAAAATATTTGTTCTTTTATTTGTTTTGGCATTATGCATAAATGCCCAAGATGAAAGTAGTTATTCAAGAAAAAGTAACAGTTTAAGTGAACTTTCTATGGCAATGAGTGTAACAGTTGGCGGTAATTTTGTTGTTACCGGTACATTTCCTGCAGCACCGGGTGAAAGAGCTGATCAATTTATAACCAGGTTATTTACTCAGGCAAAATCCGAAAAACTTGCTTTAGTTAAAGATTACGAAAAACAACAAGAAATATTAAAAAATCTTGATGAATTACCTAACAGAAATATTAAATTACGTAAAAATAATGGTAATGAAATAATAATAGACTTAGTAAAATTTAGACTAACCGGTGACTTTAAATATAATCCCTATTTATCGCACGAAGATGTATTAATTTTTCCTGCTTATAATAATGAAAAGGACTTTATTTCCGTACTTGGTGCAGTTAATAATCAGGTAAAATTTCAATTTGTTGAAGGAGATAAATTTAATGATGCTCTATTGTTTTCAGAAGGTTTAAGTAAATCTTATGAAAATATAAAACAATTTAAAATAATTAGACTAAGTTATGACGGAAATAATGAAGAAAATTTGATTTTTGATATAAACGATAATCCGGAATTGCATAGAGGGGATAGAATTGTGGTTATTGCCGATGAATCCGGTCGTAAAGATTTTAAATTATATATTGCCGGAGAGATTAACCGACCCGGCTGGATACCGATAACAAGAGGGAAGACAACATTAAAGGAAGTTATTGAAAAAGCAGGCGGTTTAAAAGAAAATGCCGATTTAAACCGAGCCGAATTGATTAGAGGAGCAAATGTTTTTAAAAGTCCCGTATTTAGTGAAGAGTTTGAAAGACTTTTAATGCAGCGTATGGCAGATATTACTTCCGAAGATTCTATCTCTTTTGTTACAGATAATAAACTTAGATTTGCCAGAGGTAACGCAGTATTAGATTTTGACAGATTAAACGACCCAAATTCTGTAGAAAGCAATTTTACGGTAAAAGACGGCGATTATATTTTTATTCCCGAAAAATTAAATTTAATTTATGTTTTTGGTCAAGTTAATTCACCCGGATATATTAAATTTGATGAAGGAAAAGATATTAATTACTATATTAATCTTGCCGGTGGCATAGGTAAAACTGCAAGAGAAGAGATTTATTTAATAAAAGGTAAAACACGT
>DAINPX010000320.1:0-4097 GCA_036743235.1 Melioribacteraceae bacterium | reverse complement strand
AAGGAAATTTGCTGGAAGCAAACGAATCGTATGCCAATATGTTGGGTTACTCGGTAAGCGAATTACTTAATATGAATATAATGGAAATAAATGATCGGTTTAATAAGGAAAATTTGGATATTGAAAGTGAATTGTTAAAAGCAAATGTTTTTTCAAAATATTATACAAAACATAAACATAAATCCGGCAAACAAATTGACGTTGAAATTAGTGTAAAATTTAATAAGTTTATTGATAACGGTGTCTTTTTCGTTTTTATTAATGATATATCCGATAGAATTGCAAGTAATAAAAAACTTGAAATGATGCACGAAAATTATCAAAAATTCTTTAACACTATTGACGAGTTTTTATTTGTACTTGACGAACAAGGAATAATATTATATACTAATAAAGCTGTAATTGATAGATTGGAATATTCTCAAGAAGAAATAATTGGTAACTCGGTTTTAAATTTGCATGCCCCCGAAGATAGAGACGAAGCATTACGAATAGTAATAGGAATGTTAAAGGGTGAATTAGCTTTTTGTCCATTACCTTTAATTAAAAAAAATGGAATAAAAATACCGGTTGAAACTCGTGTTACAAAAGGTATTTGGGATGGTAAAAACGTTATTTTTGGTGTATCAAAAGACATTTCTTTATTAAAACTATCTGAAGAAAAATTCTCCAAGTCTTTTTATATTAACCCTGTTGCATGCGGGTTTAGCGATATATCTACAGGTGAGTATATTGAAGTTAACGATGCTTTTTGTAATTTATTAGGTTACGATAGAAGCGAAGTGTTGGGTAAAACATCTAATGAATTGGGAATTTTGGACGAAGAAACAAGATATAATATACTATCCAAATATAAGTTTGACGATAAAATTATTAATGTTGAAGCCAAATTAACAACAAAAAACGGAGAAACTAAATGTGTATTGCTTTCAGCCCAAAACATTTATTTATTCGATAGATCTTTACGTTTTACGGCTGCCTACGATATCACAGAAATTAAAAAAATTAATGAAGAGTTAAAAAAAATTAATGAAGAGTTAAATAGATCTAAAAAAATTATTGAGATGGCTTTAAATGAAAACAATATTTATGTTGAAGAACTAATAGTAACTAAAAATAAATTGGAAAAAATTAACAGAGAAAAAGATAGATTATTTTCTGTAATCGCTCATGATTTAAAAAGTCCATTTCAAGGGTTTTTGGGTATTACGGAATTATTGGCAACAGGTCTGGATGATTTATCAATTACCGAGTTAAAAGATATTTTTGAAGAAACTAATAAATCTGCACATAGAATTTTTGATTTATTAAATAATTTATTGGAATGGGCAAAAATACAACGCGGCTTAACCGGAATTGAACCTGTAAAATTAGATATTTCCGAAATAATAAACTATAACATAGCATTGTTCTCAAGAAATTTGCTTGATAAAAACATTGATATAAAAACAGAGCTAAGCAGTAATGTAAAAGTATTTGCCGATGAAAAAGTGTTAAATACGGTAATTAGAAATCTATTATCAAACGCAATTAAGTTTTCTTTTAATAACAGTCAAATATTAATTAAATCCCAAAAAGTTGAAAATAATTTTCTTGAAGTTTCGATTTCGGATTGTGGTTTAGGAATGCCGCCTGAATTACAGGATAAGTTATTTGTTATTGGTGAAAAAATTGGACGGAGAGGAACAGCGGGAGAAGAAAGTTCGGGCTTAGGACTTGCATTATGTAAGGAGTTTATAGAATTAAGCAACGGTAAAATTTGGGTTGAAAGCATTGAAAATAAAGGAACAACTTTTTACTTTACAATCCCACTATATAAATAACCATTAAACAATTGGCAATATTAAGTTTTATTTGTTATTTTTGTAAGTTGAAATTATATTTTTTAAGAGGATAATAATGCAAATATATAATACACTTACAAAAAAGAAAGAAGAATTTATTCCGATAAGCGAAAACAAAGTTACTATGTATGTATGCGGTCCTACCGTTTATGATTATTTTCATATTGGTAATGCTCGTTCTTTTATAATGAGTGATATTATAAGAAGGTATTTGGAATATAAAAAATATGATGTAAAGTTTGTAATGAACCTAACCGATGTTGATGATAAAATTATTAAAAAAGCAAATACCGAAGGAGTTGAGTCTAATAAGGTAGCACAAAAATTTACTGAAGCTTTTTTTGAAGATATTAAAAAACTTAAAATTAAACCGGCAACCGTTTATCCTAAAGCAACAGACCATATTAAGGAAATTATTGATATAATAAAAAAAATTGAAGAAAACGGTTTTGCATATAATAAAGACGGTAATGTTTTTTTTGATGTTGTTAAGTTTAAAGAATACGGAAAACTTAGCGGTAAAAATATTGATGATTTAATTAGCGGTGCACGAATAGAAATTAACGAAGAAAAAGAAAATCCTTTGGATTTTGCTTTATGGAAAAAAGCAAAAGAAAACGAACCTTATTGGGAAAGTCCTTGGGGTAACGGCAGACCGGGTTGGCACATTGAGTGCTCGGCTATGAGTACTAAACACTTAGGAGAAACTATTGATATACATGCCGGTGGTAACGATTTAATATTTCCTCATCATGAAAACGAAATAGCCCAAAGCGAGTGTGCCAGTAATAAAAAATTTGTTAATTACTGGTTACATTTTGGGTTCTTAAATATAAATGACGAAAAGATGTCTAAATCGTTGGGTAATTTTTTTACAGTTCGTGATATTTTAAAAAGTTATAGTGCGGAATCAATTAGATTACTTTTTAATCAATCGCATTATGCAAGTCCTTTAAATTTTAAACCCGATTTACTTGATGCTGCTCAAAAAGGATTGGATAAAATTACAAACCTAATTGAAAGATTGGATGATATTATTATTAGCGGTATTGAAAGCAACAGTTTTAGTTTTAATGTTGATGAATATTATATTTTATTCAATCAAGCAATGGATGATGATTTTAATACTCCTAAAGCAGTAGCAATAATTTTTGATTTTATTAGAGATGTTAATAAATATATCAGTGAAAACGAGGTTGGTAAAAACCAAGCAATTATAATTAAAGAATTTATAATTAACACTGCAGAAAACGTTCTTGGTATTATACCCACTTCAAATAAAGAAAATAATAACAACGTGCTTACCGATAAACTTATAGAACTTTTAATTAAACTTAGGATTGATGCCAAATTACAAAAAAACTACGGACTTGCCGATATTATAAGGAAAGAACTTGAATTACTGGGGATTACATTGCAAGATACTAAATCAGGAACTACATTCAAAATAAACTAACATATAAATATGAGTAAGCCGGTGATTATTTTTGAGATTGCGGGCATTATAATAATTGGGTATATTATTCATTACTTTTTTTTCAATATTTATGAAACAAAAGCGGAATATAAATTATTAAATAAAGATAACGGGTTAAATACTTATGTATTTAATGTTAAACTTATTAATGCAGTTGGTTATGAAATTCCTTTTAGAAAAGCCGACTTTGAGATTGAAGTTGTTGAAGGAATTCATAACATTAAAAAAATTGATAATTCTACAAAAAGTATAACAATTTACGATAGACGCGGCACAAAAATTACCGTAAAAATTAAATGTGAATATAGTATTGCTCAAGAATTACTTACAATTTATAATTGAACGAGGAAATATGAAAAAGTTTTTGGGGTTTATTCTTTTTATTTTAATTACCGTAACATCATTTGCTCAAGGCACTGCAGGCACTGACGCAAATTATGAATATAGATATTTGATTGATGTGCCAACAACAGGAGTTCTTGAAAAAGGTTTTGTAGGGGTTAGTTTAGATGCAATGCCTTTAGGAGTAATTATTACAAGAATAGAAGTTGGCGTTTTTAAGAATTTCAGTTTCGGAATATCTTACGGAGGTTCCAACGTAATAGGGCAAGGCACTATTGATTGGTACAAATTACCCGGCGTAAATATTCGTTTTAAAGTACTTGAAGAATCTGACCAGTACCCTGCATTGGCAATCGGATTTGATTCACAAGGTAAAGGAGTCTATTTTACCGATCAGAATAGATTTGAGATAAAATCACCGGGCTTTTTTGCAA
>DAINPX010000319.1:0-4098 GCA_036743235.1 Melioribacteraceae bacterium | reverse complement strand
AAATCTCTTACATACACATATCTTCTTGCATCGGGTTCTTCTCTGTTAGATTCTGCTATATTGAGATTCCAATTAATATTTAAACCGTTCAATAAATTAATATGGTGCTCACCTATTAATTGAGTTGAAAATAAAGAACGAGAGACATAACGCAAGGAAGTAACGTTTCTGTAATCCGGGTTATAGTAATAAGCACCCTGATAATTAATTGTTTCATCATCGGCATTTTGATTATATATATTTTTTAAACTTATTTTATTGGATTTATCCAATTTTAAACTAAGGTTTAGTAAAGCACCCCACATAACCGATTGAGTTGATGTAGAACCTTTATATGTATATCTTGGACCTTCAAAAGTATAATTATTACGTTCTATACTATTTGCTTTTACCGAATTGCTGTAATTTAATGATGCTATATAACCAAAAATTGTTTCGCCAAAAGTAAATTTATCGCCTATATTTAATTTATAAGAACTATTTAATGGAGCTTTTTTAGTTTTGGTTTCCCAATTATTTGCAAACGATTTACCAATTTCGTTTAACTCGGTTACAGAATAATTTCCCCTTAGTACTGTTTTATCGGTAATTAAATCGGGTAAGGAACGTGTTCCGTCATCCCAACCTAAATAATCTTTTTTACCGCCACTGTAAGTATTGTAATTATCAAAAGTAGAACGATTATTATATGTACTTGAAGCACTAAATTCCATAATAAATTTTGATGGAAATTCTATTGTATTAATTTCGACCAAGCCACCGCTAAAATCGGCTGGTTTATCAGGTGTAAAAGTTTTACTGGTTAAAACATTTTCAATTAAACTGGCGGGAAATAAATCATATGAAAAACTTTTCTTTTCGGGGTCTGTACTTGGTAAATTTGCACCGTTTAACATTGTATTATTATATCTATCCCCAATACCTCTTACAAATGCATATTTTCCGTCACTAACAGTAACACCCGTCATTCTTGATAAAATGTCCGCTCCGTCACTGCTATTATTTTTGCTAATTAATTCCGAACTTAGTCCGTCAACAATATTTAAAGAATTTTTTTGTATCTGTAATAAAGCCCCTTCAGTCGATTTAATCATCTCTGCCGAAACAATTACTTCACCAAGTTGAGTAGAAGTCGGTTTTAACGATAAACTTATTTTTGTATCTTTCCCCGGTTCAACAATAATTTTTTCTACAGTAACACTATTATAAGATATGTAAGAAATTTTTAATGAATAAACACCCGGGTTTAATCCTTTTATCGAATAATACCCATCTAAATCGGTAGATGCTCCAATGCTTGTTCCAATAATTAAAACATTAGCCCCAATTAAAATATCATTATTAGATTCATCTTTAATTATACCGCTAATAGAACCCTTTTGCTGTCCAAAAACTGAATTTGATATAAAAATACTTAACAACATAAATAAAGCGAATTTTAATATATTGCTTCGCTTTATTTTTTCTTTTCTGCCAATAAAGGCATTATTTTGTAAATTTTTCATATTATTTGGCTCTCCTTCCAAATTTTATTAATTGACAAGTTAAACTTAGCAAACCAATATTAATTGAATATTAAGCCGGTATTAACAAATAGTTATCTATCTGTTAAGTAATTGTTAAGTGAAAACATATGAACAGGGAAAATAGAAAGTACAGGAGGAAATCATTATTATTTGCGGGTTCGTAACTTTATTGTGCTTTCTGAACCGGGAACTTCAGAAGAAAAAAGGAAGTGCAGGAAAAAAAGCCCCTCCCGTTTAAATAAAATATTAAACTTTTTTTATATTTTAAGCGTTAAACTAAAAAACATCAAGTGGAGATAATAATGGAATTAAAAGAAGTTTTGGAAAAACGCACATCAATAAGAAAATTTAAGGACGATGAAGTACCTGTTGAAATTTTAAGAAAAATAGCAAAAGCCGGAGGTATGGCTCCAAGTATTAATAATAGTCAACCTTGGCGTTTTATTGCAATAACCAATAAACAACTTTTAAATAATATGGCACATGCGGTCAGAAACAAGTTAAAAGAGCTTTTTGGCGAAAAAACCGATTTCGAAACAGAATTAGTAAAACGAAAAGTCGATTGGTTTTCAACATTTTTTGCAGATGTTCCTGCAGTAATTGCAGTTGTGGGTGAACCATATAAGGCTGAAGCAGATGATATACTAACCGATTTAGCAACACATGAACAATTAAATGAACTTAGAAATCACCCTAATTTGCAAACTATAGGGGCAGCCGTAGAAAATATGCTTTTAACCGCCATAGATTTAGGTTACGGTGCTTGTTGGTTAACCGGTCCTTTAGTTGCAAAAAAAGAATTGCAAGAATTACTTAATATCAAAGCACCCAATTATTTGGCATGTTTAGTTGCTGTAGGAAAGTCTAACGATACAGTACACCCTAAACAAAAGAAATCAATTACAGAAATTTTTGAAATAATAAGTTAGTATATAAAAACTTAACACTAAAAAAGAGACTGTAAACAGTCTCTTTTTTGATTTTAAAGAATGTAAAAAATTTTATCTTTTGAAAATAAAATAAACTTAATAAATTTGTATTTTTATTAATAAATATTTTTTAATTAAAACATAGGCTATCATGAAAATTAAATTGGTTTTTGCGCTAATATTTATTTTTGCTACAATTTTTCTTAAGGCACAAGACGATTATAATACCAGCATTTATATTATTGATAGTTATGTAACCCCCGATAAACCATATAAATTTTTGCTTTCGTTTATAACCGATGATAGCACAAAATCGGTTTTAGTAATTGAAAACAAATATGAATTTAAAGTTTCGGAAAGTTTTATTAATAATCACAAAATAGAAGTAGATTTATCTAATATAAAATTAGATTCGGCTTATTTTTCATTTTTTGTAAAAACCATTAATGCCGATAATGTTAGTTCGCAAAGCGAAATATATGAAGCCTCAATGCCAATATCTCAGGAAGTTACAACATCTAAAGGGAATAATCTTTTTACAACCTGTTTATTTGGCGGAATAATATTCGGAATTCCAGAACCTACATATGTTTTTAAAGATAATTTTAAATCTTTTTCACTTAAAAAAGAAATACCCTTATTTTCATATTATAGCGGAGGATACAATTACCCTGCAGGATATTTTAATATAGAATATAGGCACATAGTAAAAAACAGTTTCAATTCGTTTGGTATCGGTTATAAAAAAATATTTCAATTACCCGTTATTGAATATTTATCGTTAGGGTTAACAGGTTTTACAAATTTTAAAGGTAAAAACGGACTTGCACCCGAAATATCGTTTGGTTTATTTAAACTTTACGATAACTTTACCTTAAACCTTAAATATAGATATAACATCAAACCGAATGAAAAAGAATTTGACTTTAACGAAGTTTCTTTGGGTTTATACTCCAACTTCTTTTCGTTAAATCTTTAATTTTTTAAGAATAATAAATTTTTTTAATAGCCTTATTTTACTTAAATTTAATATTTAAACTTTGGAAAATTTGTTTTGATTTCTTTTGAAGTACCGGTTCTATCAGTAAGTGAGTTAACTAATAGTATAAAATATACGTTGGAATCTAATTACGACTCCCTAATTATAAGCGGAGAGATATCCAACTTTAAACCTCACTTTGCAAGCGGGCATTGGTATTTTACGCTTAAAGACGATAAAGCACAAATATCTTGCAATATGTGGTTATCTTACAACCAAAAAATTGCTTTTAAACCGACTGACGGAATGAAAGTGATTGTAACCGGAAAATTAGGAGTTTATCCTCCACGTGGTACATACTCATTAGACTGCAGAACAATGGTACCTGCCGGTGAGGGTGAATTACTTGCAGCTTATGAGAGATTAAAAAATAAATTACGCGAAGAAGGTTTATTTAATACAGAAAACAAAAAAAGTATTACTAAGTATCCTAAAAAAATTGGAATAGTTACAGCCGTTGATAGTGCAGCCATGAAAGACATGGTAAGAACCGCTACAAGACGGTATCCGTTTGTCGAATTAATAGTTATTCCCACTAAAATGCAAGGTGTAGGTGCAGCCGAAGAAGTTGTTAAATCAATAGAGATATTTAATAAACGAAAAG
>DAINPX010000318.1:0-4100 GCA_036743235.1 Melioribacteraceae bacterium | reverse complement strand
TATTAAAAAGTACAAAACAATTATTATCAATTATTTTCACAATAAATGATAAATAACCATACAGATAAAAGAAAACTTTGTTTATTTATTCAAATTCTTTAGGAACTAAACAAATCATTACAAAATTTTTATCTACACTATTATTACAAAATTGATGTTTTTCATTTGCGTTAACAAGTGCAAACTCCCCTTCATTAATAGGATGTTTTTTTCCTTCAACATCCAATAAATAACCTGTACCGCTAATAATATAGTTTAAATGTTCATAATTATGTGCGTGATAAGGTGTTTTTCCATCCGGTTGCAATGTAAAAACACGCATTGAGTAATTTGGTGTACCATCACCTGAACCTATTAAAACTTGTTTTACCGCTTTTTCTGCACCGGGTATTGTAACTTCAAATTTTTGTGCATCTGCAATTTTTTTAATTACCATATTTTTCCTATTATTTTGCCTACAAAAATAAGAAAATTTATTATTAAAATAAATGTTATAATAATCCAGTACTTGGAAAAAAGTCCTAATCTCTCAAATCCATATTTTTAACAAATTCATTCCAAGTTTTTATAAAATACTTCATATCCGAAATATTTTTTTCGGGTTCATCGCTAACATCCGAAAATCTTATTTTATGAAAATACCCAAAGTTTGATCGTAAATAAAAACTTGAAAGTTCAGCAACATAATCCCCGTTTTCAAGTCTATGAAAATACATTAAAACCATATTCAAAAATTCGGGTTCGGTGTTTTTAGAAACCCGATATGGTTCTTCAATTAATACTCTTACATTCTGATAATATCCTCTATCTTCCATAATTTTAAATACATTTTTACAATTTAAGTATTCATTTAATATTAAAGGATTATCAAGTTCATCGGAAACATAAATTCCGGAATTATATATTGTAATAGTAAAATACCCGTTTTTATTATTTTCGCTTTTATAATAAATTTGTAAAGCACCATCATTAAGAATATCTGTACCTTCTAAACTAAATTTACCAATAACTGCAGGCAATTTATTGTATTGTGATAAACAGTCTTTTAGTGAGTCCATAAGCAAAAATTATTAAAATTATTTATGATTGATGGTATCTATGATCAATCTATTAATGGTAAAAGGTTGTTTTTATTCTTTTTTAGTAAATGTGATTTTAAATAGCGTTTTACCGATTGTACTTTCAACTAACTCAATTTTAGAGTTGAAAGCTGCAAGCGTACTTTTAACAATGGTTAATCCAATTCCGGAACCTTCGGTTTTAGTAGTAAATTTATCTTCAAATATTTTATTAGAATTTACTTTGTCAATCCCTTTTCCGTTATCTTCAATAAATAAAGTAACGTAATTGTCATCGTTAATAATATTAATATTAATATCAGTTGCTTCAGCTTCTATACTATTTTTTATTAGATTAATAAGTACACGCTTAAACTGTTCCGAATCCAAATTTAATAATATTATTTCTGTAGAGTAAAACGAGCTAATATTAATGTTTTCACCTGAATATAGTTTAAGCAAATCACTTACAAGTTCAACAATATTATATTGTTTTATATTTAACGGAGGCAATTTTGCGACAACCGAAAATTCATCTGCAATTCTTTTTAATGTTTCTATTTGATTTAAAACAGTTGTAGATACTTTTTTAAATATATCATCAAACTTATTAGATTTATCGTTAAAAGCTTGAATTAATAGCTGTATTGAAAGTTTCATTGGTGTTAAAGGATTTTTAATTTCATGAGCTACTTGCTTAGCCATTTCTCGCCAAGCAGCTTCTCGTTCTTTTATACTCAGTTCTTCTTTAATTCGGTTTAATTCCTTAACCATAAAATTAAAACTACTTATTAAATTACCTATATCCCCTTTATCTTTTGTTTCTAATTTTATATTAAAGTTTCCGTTTGCAACTTCTCCGGCAGCTTTGGTTAAACTTAATACCGGTTTAGAAATTCGTCTTGTTAACAGAATGCTCATTAATACAATTATTATAATAGCAAAGCTATAAATACCGTATAAAAACAGATTAATTTCTGCTGTATCAAAAACCATATAGAATTTATTTACCGCATCATTAACTTCCAATAAATACTCGGTTCCTTTAATATTAACCCGTTTATAATAACTATATACAATGTTATTATTAATCGTTCTTTTTATAAAAGTTTCATTCGTCTTATTAGAAATAAATTTGTTGTATATTCCATAATCCAAATAAAAAGATAAACCACCTAAATAATAATAGTCCAAATAAGTACTATATTTAACTTCATTTTTGCTAAATAGAGTAAAGTTTATATCTAAATCATTATTTGTTCTAATTATTAATTCCCTAAACGATATATTATTGTTTTGCCCGTACAACTCAAGAAAATTTCCGGTTTTATTTGCCTGTGTCATTAAATTTAAACGTATTGAGTTTTCAAGTTTATTTGTAATAGTATCATCAAAATAAACAGCCAAAATAATTAATGGAATTAATGTAACCACTAAAAAAGCAAATAATATTCTACCTTGATAATTAAATGGAGGTAACCCTGTTTTAAAAATTCTTATTATTACACTAACTAATCCTATTGCTAAAATAAAAATAAAATGGACAATAAATATTTTTACAAAATCGTAAATATTCCATGAAAAATCTCTTGTTTTATACCCTATTATGGTAAAATTATTTGTTTGACCGGTTCTAACAACATAAAACATAAAATTTTGAGAATTAATACTTTTACTAATAAACCCTTCACTATTATAATTATTAATTAAAAACTTAATATCTTCTTTATTCAGCTCAATATCGGCTTTTTTAAATACGTTGGAAAAATTGTTTACCCAAAAAATTCTATAGTCGTCAAAATTTATTTTGTTACTTGGAATTGGATTTATTAATGAAGGAGCATCTGCAAAATTATAACCGGATTTATTAAATAGCACACTTAAACAAAAATAATACTTACCGTTATTAATTGGTGTAATACCGGAAATTAAAAGACTATTACGAGAATATAAAGTATCAATAACTATTTTAAAATTATTAATTTCTTCATCTTTAGCCCAATTTTTACTTAATTCATATGGAAATGAAAAATTTACACCCCCTAAATAATTTTTTAAGCTGTCTAAAAAGAAATATTCGGTTATTAAGTTTTCACTTTTAATTTTACTTGCAGACCATATTTTGTATGATTGATATTTATAATCGGTATTATTATTAAACTCACCGGGCAATAATTCCATCCGAGCTTTTATCAAACTTTCCCTGACCAAAAATTTAATAATATTATCATCAATTCTATTTAATTCAAAATAAGCGAGCTTTAATCTATCATTTTCGGTTTTTGTATAAATACTACCCATTATAAAATTAATTGCCAAAGAACCGGTAAATATGGCAAAAATAAGAGCTCTTTTATCTAAAGTACATTTATTGTTATAAAAGATTATATAGATTGAGATGAAAGCATAAAATAGGCAAGATATATACCAAATACCAAGTTTATTATCCGTTAAATAATTAGAATAATAACAAATTATAAGAATTATTAATAGATATGCTATAATTTTATATTTGTTATTTAAATTGCTTAAATTAATATACATATATGAAATAATAAACATCAATAGTACGATATATAATAAACCGATAACAAGTGCATTAAATAACATTAAATATGTAATTATATCATATTCAAAATCACTTATTTTAAAGTATTTAATATTGCCGTCATAAAAAAAAGATTTTATTACCCTAATTAATAAATACCATAAATACGAACTAAAAAATACACCTACTATTATTAATATAATTCGATTATAGATATTGTTTATAAATACAACTTTAACTTTTCTTAAAATAGAATAAATAAGAAAACCGGTAAATAAAAGAGTTATTGTTAAGTCTATTGGGGATTTTAATATACCATAAGCAATTGATGAAGAATAACTGGCCGGATTTGCAAATTGTTTAAGAATAATTAATCCCGAAATATTGAAATAAAATATTAAATAACGAAAAAGTATAGTTAAGATTACAGTAACAAATATATTGACCCATATAAACTTAATAGATGAAAGACAATTTATTAAGATTATAAAAAT
>DAINPX010000317.1:0-4101 GCA_036743235.1 Melioribacteraceae bacterium | reverse complement strand
TTTGGAAAAAAATATATATCTTCTTCCATTGCTAAAACTTTTTTACTTTTTTCACAAATATTTATTTTTTTCAATTATTTTGTTATAAATATTTTTGTTGCAATTAATAAACAGTCAATAGATTTCTTTTATTCTGTATTAATTCTTGTTGTTAATACAGTATTAAATATTCTGTTAATTCCTTCATATTCTTATATAGGATGTAGTTGGGCAAAATTAATATCGTCTTTTGTGGGTTTTATTTTCTTGTTTATTATAATTAAAAGGATATTCAAAAAAACTTATCTTTTGGATATGTACTTTTTAGCTTGGGTCTGCTTATCTATAGTTTTTAGCTATGTTTTGTCATATGTTAATTTATTTGTTTTTTTACCGATTTTTATTATTTATATTCTTTCTTCAGTCTTTTTTGTCGGTTTGGTTAAATCTAATGAAGCTGAATTTATAATAAAATTATTACATTTGGAGAGCTTAAAATTAAAAATTTCTAATATTTGGAGTAGGAATGGAAAATGATATTTTTTGTTATGTGTGCGGAAATAAATCGAATTTAATTTACCGAGATTATCCGGGATACGTTGAAGGGACAAAATATCATATTTATAATTGTAATAATTGCAATACTAATTTTATAGATCAGAGTAGTATAGATATTTCTATTTACGATATTATATATTCGCAAAAAAACGTTTTAGGTTATGATAGATATTTTAAGTATGCCGAAAAAGTTAAAACTGAAAAAGATCCTTTGAAATATTTAGCATTAAGCGAATCGATGTATTATCCGGTTTATAGATTTTTGAAAGGGAAAAAAAATCTGAAAATTTTAGAAGTTGGTTGCGGTAACGGGTATTTATCATATTCCATGAATAAGCTGGGACATGATGTAACAGGTATTGATTTATCTGGAAATGCTATTACAAATGCCAAAAAAAATTATGGAAATTATTTTGTTAATAGTTCTGTTGAGGATTTTGGAAAGAACAATAATGAAAAATATGATTTGATTGTATCTACGGAAGTAATTGAACATGTTAAAAATCCAGTTTTATTTTTTAAAGAGTTATATAATCTCCTTAATAAAAACGGTACTTTAATATTAACTACACCTGATATGGGGTTTACTAAAAATAGTTCAATCTGGTTTACCGATTTACCTCCTGTTCATTTATTTTGGTTTAGTTATCAATCATTTAAACAAATTTGTGAAGTTAATAAGTATAAATACAACTTTTTTAATTATAAAAACTATTACCCTAAAAATGATAACAGACTGGTTAGATATCTAAGGTTTAGAAATGAAAGTATCCAAAACCCGTTATTAAATAGAGATGGAAATCCAATTGATAATTATGATGTATCTTTAGATTATTTTCCGCGTAAGCAATTTAAAAATATTCTTCTTAAATTCCCTCCGGTTCGATTTATAACAAATATGTTTTATAATTTGTTAATTAATAAGGATATAACCCTTTGTATAATGGTAACTAAAGAATAAAAATAAATGATTTCAATAATACTTGTAAATTATAATAGATTTGATTTAACGTTAAATTGTATTGTTTCAATATATAAATATTCAAAGTTAGAAAAGTTTGAAATAATAGTAGTTGATAATAATTCTTCAATCGGCAATAGTTCCGAAATTGATGAAAAATTTCCTGATGTTAAGTGGATAAAAAACAATAAAAATTTAGGTTTTGCTTATGCAAATAATCAGGGTATAAAAATAGCGAAAGGGGATTTTATACTGCTTTTAAACAATGATACATTATTAATAGAAGATACATTATCTTTTGTAATAGATTATTATAAAAGTTTAAATAAACCTGCTTTAATAGGGTGTAAATTGCTAAATGCTGATGGCAGTTTTCAAGTTTCAATTGCGGATTTTGATAATATAACAAATTTATTGGGCGAAAATTTCTTTTTATATAAAATTTTTTCTAAAAGCAAAAAATTAAATCGTTTTGTTGAAAATTATTTAAATTTAAATGAACCTAAAAAAGTTGATATAATAAAAGGAGCTTTTATTTTTGGTGAAAAAAAATATTTTGACTTGTTAGAAGGATTTGACAGTCGTTTTTATTTTTATAGCGAAGAAAGCGATCTTTGTAAAAGGTTTAAAGATTTATATGGAGAAGTTATTTATTTTCCGAATACAAAAATAATACATTTAGGCGGGGCAACAACCGAAGCTATACCTTGGTTTTCGCTTAAAAACCTAAGTATTGGGAAAATTCAGTATTTTCAAAAACATTTTTCTGGACTTTATTTCTGTATTGCTTTACTAATCCATTTTATTGGCATTTTTATTAGAGTTCCCGTTTTCCTTTTTATCGGTATCATTAAACTAAATAAGCATGAAATTAGGCGTACTTGGTTATATTTTAGATTATTATTTGTTTATCCAAAAAATAAATTTACAAAAAAGATAAATACTTGAAATATTTACAAAATTTTGTTATTTTATAAAAGTTTAAAAATTGTATAATTATGCAACCAAAAACAAAAGAAGAGATTGAAAAAATCTTTTTAACGGAATCTTCTTTCGATAAGCTTTTTGATGCATTTAAACTAAGTATAGACTTAGGAATAGAGGATACACATCTTTTTCAAGTATTATTGGCTAACCCACATTTAACAAAAGAACAAATTACTTTTTTTTCCGAAACAGTTTGTAACCACTACCCTAATAATAGCTATTTAATATATTTATGGACGGGTAATATATTAGAACAGGCTTGCAAACCGTGCGAAAAAAACGAAAGAGCATTAGAGTATTATAAAAAAGCGGCTAATTATAATCCTTCCGAAACAGAACCTTATGAAAATATGCTTAATTTATACGATTATGATATTTATAGAGAGACAAACAAGAATATTATTGAAACTATTAATAATAATCTGAAAATTATTAAAGATAAGCATAAAATATTTAATGTTTTAGGAGAACACTTTAAGAAAATAGGCGATATGCAAAAACAGGCGGCTTGTATTAAACTATCTCTTAAATACAGAAATAATAAAAATACTAAATAGCATAATTATATTGTTTAATAGTATTGAACTGTTTATATACTCTTTATGTTATAAAAAAAAGATATGTATGTATAAATTGCCGTTTATTAAAAATAATATGACAATAGAAAAATTTTAGTACTATTGTTAATATCAAATTAACATGAAAAAATGCATATTTATTATTAAATTTGTAAACTTATTAATTAATATAGAGGTATAAATGGATTTACGCAAAGCCTTCGGTTTAACTGAATACGGTGAAAATGAGGTGCCAAGAATTAAAAGACTGAAACAGTATATCAGCCTAAAGTTAGCGGCATTAGGACAACCGATATATGTTGGCGATAGCGATGATAAGTTTTTAGATTATGCAACCGATTTGATTAAGAATTATAAGGAAAAGAATAGATTATTATCCAATTATCTGTGTCCGGCAGATCAACGTATTCAAGATTTTATTGATTCGTATTTACGCGAATATAAAGAAAAAATTAACATTCGTATCCCTTCCAATACTTTTACTATTGATAGTCATGGAATTGCACGAATGATGTCGCTTCCGGCAGATAGCTCGGAGTTTAAAAGTGATATTATTTACTCGTACAAAATTAAGCAAGGGGTACTTCATAATCCCAAAAATGATAGAAGAACAACAGAAGGAGTTTTCCATATAGTAGAAGGTGGATTACCTATTCCCGATGATAAAAAAGCCGTTCCAAAAAAGGCGTTTGCTAATTTATTATTATGTGCATTAAATCCGCCTAAGGAATTATTAACACTTCCTTATACTTCTCAACAAGAAGAAAAAGCAGAGTTGTTCGTTTCTTTGTTGCTAAAACCTGTAGTAAGCCCCGAAGTTAAGGGTTTAAGTAAAGAAAAAAGGATGGAAATTAGGTTTTTTGCCCCGGGCAATTTAGTAAGTAACTTAGATTTTGTTGAATCTATTTTTGGTAATGCCGGCGACCCTTATTTACCTGAAAATGACAGTGCATTATCAATAGAAGGGTGGACGGGTCATACAGATTGTATAATTTTGGCTCCGCATTTGGTAAATTGTACAAAAAAAGAGTTAGGCTT
>DAINPX010000316.1:0-4144 GCA_036743235.1 Melioribacteraceae bacterium | reverse complement strand
AATTTGTTTTTGCAATAAACGAAATATTGCAATCCAATGTAACCTTTTTATTTTGTTTAATAGGAATAACCGTAAAAGGGAAAGAAAATTTGTTGGGGAATAATAAAAAGGTGTTGAGCATATATTCCATTACTTTTGTTAACGAGTAATAAACGTATAAGCATAAGGGTTTTGTCCTTTTTAATAGTTTCATTTGTGTTAATAAACTCGGCAATCCTGCTAAATGATCTGCATGAAAGTGAGTTATAATAATGGAGTTTATGCTTTCTTTCAAATTATAATTAACTAATTGTTTGCTTATTCCATCACCGCAATCAATTAATAATTCGTAATCAGATTCTTTTATAAAAAGATTAGTATAAAATCTATTAGTTTCTGTTAAACCGCTACTTGTACCTAAAAAGGTTATTTCCATAAAACTTAGTTGTCTATTTCTACAACTCTGCTGCTAAGCGAAAACATTTTGTTTATTTTTTCAACGTCTTTATTTGCATCTTCTTTTGCAGCATATTCACCTGCCATAACTAAATTAAATATTGTACCCCCAACATTTTTTTCTTTAATTTTAGTTTTAAAGCCTTGTTTAAATAATTTGGTCTCAAGTTCTTTAGCTTTTTCCAGACTAATGAATGCTCCGGTTTGAATTGTAAAACCCGGTTTAATTTCTTTAATGGTAGGAATTATAGTTTTAGTAATTTCTTTATCCGTATCGGGCTTTAAGTTTAAATTTCTATCTGCATTTTGAATATACTTTGAATTGGGGTATTCTGTTTTAAGTTTTATTAAATACTCTTCGGCTTTTTTATAATTTCCAAGAGAATAGTGATAAGAAAATACGCAATAAACCGAAGCATCGGCAAATGTGGATTTAGGGTATTTGTTAATTATTGTATTATATCTTGCAAGAGCTAAATTGCCGTCTTTTGTTAATAACGCATCCAAAAATATTACTGAAGGGTTATCGGGGGCTTCTAACTTAAATTCTTTTAATGATTTCTCGGCTTTTTCAATATCGCCGTTTTTTATTTGTTTTAGTTGTTCGGATATGTCTATTTCCTGAGCATATAAACCGAATGCTAAAAATAAAAATAATATAACCCCTTTCGTAAACATAATTATTTACCGTTTAAATTTTTAATAAGGTGAAACAATTTCTAAAAAATCACCAAATAAAGTACCGCTGGTAGAACGAGTGATTTTAACTTTAACATAATCTCCTATTTTAACATTATTGCCAATAGGAAATATTGTAACTTTGTTTCCGTCCGTTCGCCCTGCCCAAAACTGATCGGATTTTTTACTATGCCCTTCTACAAGAACTATTTCTTCTCTTCCGGTCATTTCGGCATTAATTTCGGCTGATATTTTTTGCTGCAAATCAATAATTTCGCTAAGTCTTCTGGATTTTACCTCTTGAGGAACGTCATCTTCCATTTTAAATGCTTTTGTTCCTTCTCTGGGTGAATAGTTAAACATAAATGCACCATCATATCTTACTTTTTTAAGCACTTCCAAAGTGTTCTTATGGTCTTCTTCTGTTTCTGTGGGAAAGCCTGAAATAATATCCGTAGAAAAACTAACATTTTTAATTTTACTTTTAGCTTTTTCAATAATATTTAGATAATGCTTAATGGTGTAAGACCGATTCATTAATTCCAAAATTCTATCCGAACCGCTTTGAACAGGTAAATGGATATAATTGCATATGTTTTCGTATTTTGCTATAACATCTATTAGTTTATCCGATAAATCTTGTGGGTGAGAAGTGGTAAACCTAATACGAATTAAAGGGTCAACTAATGCGCAAGCTTCTAATAAGTCTGCAAAATCTTTTTCGCTATCCATATACGAATTAACATTTTGCCCTAACAAAGTTACTTCTTTAAATTTTCTATCCGATAAAACTTTTATTTCGTTTACAATAGAGCCAAACGAACGACTTCTTTCTCTTCCTCTGGTAAAAGGAACAACACAATAAGAACAAAATTTATCGCAACCGCGCATAACCGAAATCCAAGCAGAAAGTCCGTCTTCGCGGTATGGAATAATGTCGTCATAGGTTTCGGTTCTTGAAAGTCTTACTCCTATTCCTTTTTCACCTGAAAAAGCATTATCTATAAATTGCGGAAGCTTTCTGTATTCGTCCGGTCCAACTACTAAATCAACAACTTTTGTTTCTTCAATTAGGTCTTTTCGTAATCTTTCTGCCATACAACCTAAAATGCCTATAACTAAATTAGGTTGAGTGTATTTGTAAGTTTTTAAATTGCCTAATCTACCGTAAATACGCTGTTCGGCGTTATCTCGCACACTACAAGTGTTAAGTAATATTACATTTGCATCTTCAGGTTTTTCGGTTAAACCATACCCTTTGTCTTTTAATATCCCCATTACCAATTCGCTATCAGCTACGTTCATCTGACAGCCGTAGGTTTCAATATATACTTTATTTGTCATTTAAAAAATACTTTCTTTATATTTTATACTTTTACCAAAAAGTACATTATTAGATTAAAAAGAATAAATGAGATAACAACAAAACTAATAACAAAGTTTCTGTTTTTTCTTCTCATATCTTCGGCTAAGTTAATATCCGGCTCGTTATTACCGTTTATTAAGTTATTTAGTTTTTTTAACATATTTTCCTAAAATTTTATTCTTTAAAATAATGATTTAATATAACTTAAACAAGGTTAATAATAATGACTAATACTTAACGGATAAAACAATCTTAATTAGTTTATTGTTTATTACTTTGAAAATATAACAAATAAATTTATATTATAATAGAATATATTTAAGGTTTTTATGAAAAAGATTAAATACTTTTTATTTTTCTTTTTGTTGTGTTCATTAATTTTTTGCGAAGTTAAACAGATTGATTCGTTATTAAATTATGTAAACCAAGCTAATAATGATAGTTTTAAAGTAAAAGCATTAATTAAAATAAGTGCTTTATATATGCAAAATGAACCCGAAAAAGCATTACAATATGCTTATAAAGCTAAAGATATTGCAAGTAAATTGAAATTTACTTACGGAAAAACAGAGGCGTTATATCAAATAGCATATTATTACTATCAACGTGCAGATTTAAAAGATGCTTTAGAAAAATTTATTGATGTCGAAAGATTTGCAGAACAAAATAATGTAATTTATTATCAACTTTCTGCCTTAAATAATATTGCCGTAATTAATGCGCGCACCGGAAATTATAAAATCGCATTAGAATATTTCAACAAAATGCTTAAATTAACTAATAATACAAAAATGATTGAAAAATGGGTTTTGTCTTTAGTAAATATTGGTAATTGTTATGTTGCTCTGGGAAACCCCGAAAAGTCAATTAATTTTTATTTAGATGCGAATAATATTGTTGAAGAAAACAATTTTGAATACGGTAGAGGGCTTGTGCTAAATAATCTTTCGTATGCATATTATTTAAGCAAAGATTATGTAAAATCCGAAATATATTCAGTTAAGGCATACCAACATGCAAAAAAAATAAAAGATGTGGAATTAATACTTGAAAGTTCGGTTAATTTAACAAATGTTTATATCAAACTAAATAAAAGTGATTTAGCAATAAAATTTGCAAGCGAGGGCATTATTGTTGCTAAAAAAATTCAGGCAAAAAAACAGTTAAAAGATTTATATGAAGCAATGGTTGAAGCCTATTTAACCAAAGCCGATTACAAAAATGCTTTTATGTATCAAAAGCAGTCTAATGCAATAAAAGATAGTATTTATAATGAACATAATGCAGAACATATTGCAGAAATGCAGGCAAAATATGATACCGAAAAAAAGAACAAAGAAATAGAGTTAAAGGAAACTCAGTTAAAAATGAAAGATTTTCAACTTATTGCCGCTTCTGTTATTTTTGTAATTTTGGTAACGGCATTTGTAATTGTTTTTAATTTGTTTAATAAACAAAAATTGGCTAACCTTGATTTAGTAAAACGAAATTTGGAATTAGTACATGCAGAACATGAAATAAATAGAATAAAAAACAACCTAAAGAATATTGAAGGAGAAGAACACACAAATAAATATAAAAATTCAACATTATCCGATAATAAAAAAGAAAGATTATTAGTTAATTTAAATAATATAATAAAGACTGATAAAAAATAAATAGATA
>DAINPX010000315.1:0-4151 GCA_036743235.1 Melioribacteraceae bacterium | reverse complement strand
TAGTAATCTAATAGGACTGTAGTACTTTGTTGACGGAGTTCGCATCATTATATTATTATAAATCTTAAAGCTACCGCCTCCAATCATATTATCAATACCGATTCTATTATTATTATCATCAATAAAAGTAAATACGGAATTTGTTATTTCATAAGTAGAATTATTATTGTCATAAATTTGAATACCACATTCACAATTTTTTGCAATTATGTTATCTATTACTGCATCTTGGGTAAGTGCAATACAACACGATGCTGAGGGAAAAATGCAATTTTTTATTTTACTGTTAGATTTACGATAATATATAGTCGTATATATTATATACTCATCATATCTTTCAAAAATAAACGTTAATTGTTTAATTCAACGTTTGATTTATAAAAATAACACATTATATATTTGCTATACGAACCGATTAATTGTGTACCATCAATAATACATTCATCGGCATCAATACCAAATAGTATTAAGTCTTTATTCTGAATTTCAATTACTTCCTTGTAAGTACCTCTATCAATATAAATTGTATCGCCGCTATTGCAAATGTTTATACATTTTTGAATGCTATCACAAGCAGTTTTCCAAGAAGTATAAGGGGGTAAACTAGTTCCGGTTTTGCTTACATATCTTGTTTCACCCATAATAAATACACTAAATATCGCTAAAAATATAAATATCCGCTTTACCATAAAAACTTCATTTTAATTAACAACACTCTTACTGCATACTTTTATATCAACCTTAAACCAAACTACAAATTGCTTGTTAAGTATTAAATATTCTGCTTAAAAAATATTCATTTAGTTTTAATTACCTATATTAATTTCTTTCCAACAATCTATATATATGGGGCATAATAAATATAACAAATTAACATTTTGGTTGCAAATATGTTTATTTTTTTCACTATTTAACTAATTAGCTAAATATTAAAGCCGTTTTCTATGAAAATTGCATAAAAAAACCCTTCCTCGTTTTAAGAGAAAGGGTTTTATATAAATGGGGGGAGTAGTTTTTATCCCGTTATATTAATACCTCTTATTTCATCAAAGTCATTGTTTTTGCGGTCATCATAGCTTTTCCCGATGCCGTAACAACATTCAATTGATAAATATAGTTACCGCTTGCCATATTTGTTGCATTAAAATTAATTTTGTGTGTTCCGGCAACAAAATCGCTATTAATTGCGGTGGCTACTTCTTTACCTAACATATCATAAACTTTTACAACAACATTTGAATTTTCGGGTAGTGAAAATTGAATGGTTGTATTTGGGTTGAAAGGATTAGGGAAGTTTTGTGCTAAACTAAATGAAGCAGGTCCATATACTTCTACTGCAACAGCGTCAGAATATTCAAAACTACCGTCAAAATCAAATTGTTTTAGTCTGTAATAGTATGTACCTACCAAAGTTAAATTATCAAAATAGTTATATGATTGTTTTTCGGTTGTTGTACCGTTTCCTTTTACAAATCCTATTGTATTAAAGTTTACATTATCCGAACTTCTTTGAACTTCAAAACCACGGTTGTTAATTTCTGTTGCGGTTGTCCAAGTTAAATCTACACCGCTTGTAGTTGCTTGAGCAGAAAGTGAGGTTAATTCTACAGGTAATTGAACTGCAGATAAGTTAATTTTACGCATTGAAGGTCCCCATTCGCTTCCCCACCATGATTTGTAATAAGAACCGATTGCACCCCAAGCAGGTTCACTTCCTGTATAACCGTCAGGATCAAAAATATTTATTAATACTTCAACATATTCTGTGTTTGCGGTAAAACCTAATTGTGCCAAATGGAATACCAATTCCATTGAATATCCGTTATCTAAAGCTGTTGTATCGTTAACAATAGTACCAACACCTTTTACTGCTACTGCTTCTACAGTACCTGCTGGTAATTGTGATTCAAAATTTACTTCGGGGTTAACACCTGCTAAATTATAATATAATTTTACTTCTTTATCTTCGCCGTTAGGCATTTTAATTTTCATAAATAATCCGTCACCTTCCCAGCTATCGCCAAAACGACATACTGAACCGTCTTTTCCGTAAATGCTCATATATAAATCTAAGCCGTTACGTAAAAATTTTACATAATAAAAAGACCTGTCCGTGTAAGTTCCTTTTACCAATGCATCACCGGTTACGGTTAATTGATGTAAACCTGCTGGTTCAAGTGGTCCAAATTTTAAATGATCATAATTGCCATACCATGCAGCTTCGGTTAAATTTCCGTCAACGGTAATTGGCATGTTTGTAATTAATGCATCTATTGATGCAGGATCTGCCCAAGTTTGAGCGTTGATACCAATATTTAGTGCCAACAATAATGTTATAACACTTACTACTTTGTACGCTAACTTCATTTTGTTACTCCTTATGTTGTTTTTTTGTTATATTTTAATTATAAATGTAAACGTTTACATTGATAGTTTAAAATATGTAAATTTTATATGTATGTCAATAGGGAATAATTATTTTCTGTAAATTTTATCAATTTATATAAAAAAAGCGTGTCTTACAATAAGTAATAGCACGCTTTTTAACTGAATAAGCAAAACCTTCTATTTAGTTTTTTCTAAACTTTGCTGAATAGAGCAGCTTTTTTTTAAGTCACAGTTGCCACAAGTACCACATACGCTTTCTGTGCTATTATTAAAATACTTTTTATACATTTTGTATAAAACTATACCAAATGTTAACCCTAATAATATATATACAATTATATCTTGCATAACTTCCTTTTAATTAAATAAACAAACTTCCTATTTGATATGTAATTAACGATACCAAATAAGCTATAAACGTTGTATAAACCATAGTAAAAACAGCCCATTTAGTTCCCGCTTCTTTTTTTATTGCAGCAATTACCGCCACACATGGAAAATAAATTAAAATAAACAGCATTAATGTATAGGCAACCAAAGGGTTAAAAACTTTTTCTCCCTTTTTTGGTCCATAAGAATAGATCTGCTCCTTTAATTTGTGTTGCAAACCTCCGCTATTTTCATCCGCATCCAATTCGGCTTGATACAATACACCCATAGAACCGACTATTATTTCTTTTGCTGCCAAACCTGTAATAATAGATACTCCTATTTTCCAATCAAAACCAAGGGGATTTAATATAGGTTGAATAAAGTGCCCCATTTTTCCGATATAGCTATGTTCTTGTCTTTCAGACTCACGTTGCAATTTTATTTCATTTATTTTTTCTTCTTTTACTTCTTCATTTAAATTATTATCATTTTCTACCGATAAAATCATATTATCGTAATTTTTAGTAAGTTTTACTTCACGCGGAAAATAACCTAAAGCCCAAATAATAATTGAAGCCAATAATATAACCGTGCCCATCTTCTTTAAATATTGTTCTCCTTTGTGCCACATATGTGTAACGGTATTTCTTAAAGTAGGTATTCTATACGGTGGCAACTCCATTACAAAAGGAACATCTTCTTTTTTAAAAAATAATTTATTAAGTAATATAGATACACCTGCCGCAATAAAAACTCCTATTAAATATATAGAAATTAAAACTAACCCTTTATGGTTTGGGAAAAAAGCCGATATTAGTAGAACATAAACCGGAAGTCTGGCACTACAAGACATAAAAGGAATTATTAACATTGTTAAAATTCTATCTTTTCTGTTTTCTAAAGTTCTTGTAGCTAAAACCGAGGGCACGTTACAGCCAAAACCCATAATAATAGGAATAAACGATTTTCCGTGCAATCCTATTTTATGCATCAGTTTATCCATAATAAAAGACGCCCTTGCCATATAACCGGTATCTTCCATAAATGAAATAAAAAAGAACAAAATCAAAATATTCGGAAGAAAAATTATAACCCCGCCTACTCCTCCAATAATTCCGTTTACCAACAAATCGCGTAAAGCACCGTCATCCATATTATTTTGGATAAATGTGCCTAAATAAGTAACTGCCGAATCTATTAAATCCATCGGATAACTACCCAAGGAAAACGTAGTTTGAAACATAACCCACATAAAAAATAGAAATATCGGAAATCCTAACAATTTATGAGTTAAAAACATATCTATTTGTGCGGTAGTTTTTCTACTTTCTTCTTCTCCGGGTTCAAATGTTTCTTTTAATGCACCGGCAATAAAACCATATTTTGCATCG
>DAINPX010000314.1:0-4159 GCA_036743235.1 Melioribacteraceae bacterium | reverse complement strand
AGTTTAAAGCTAAACAGGCAAAAACGAAATCAAATGCTGTTACTTGGCAAGTAGGAAGAACCGGTGCTGTTACCCCGGTGGCAGAATTAGAACCCGTATTTTTGGCAGGAAGCACAATAAGCCGAGCAACGCTGCATAATTACGATGAAATTTTAAGAAAAGAATTACATATAGGTGATATTGTTGTTATAGAAAAAGGGGGGGATGTAATTCCAAAAATTGTTGAAGCAGATATTAACGAACGGAGTAATAATGCCGAAAAAATTATGGCACCCGAATACTGTCCGGTGTGCAATAGCAAACTTGTGCGATTGGAAGGTGAGGCTGCAATTTATTGCGAAAATTTTGAATGTAAGGCACAAGTTACAAACAGATTAGTTCATTTTGCTTCGCGTGGGGCAATGGATATTGAAGGGTTAGGAGAATCGATTATTCAGCTGTTTGTGGAATTAGGACTATTAAAAAGTTTTACCGATATATACGAATTAAAAGATAAAAAAGAGATTTTATTAAATTTAGATAGATTTGGTGAAAAGAGCGTGAATAATTTATTAAATGCTATAGAAAATAGCAAAAAACAGCCGTTTAATAAATTATTATTTGCTTTAGGCATAAGGTATGTGGGAGCAGGAGCTGCAAAAAAAATAGTAAATGAATTTAAAACTATTGATAAATTAATTATTGCTACAGAAGAAGAAATTTCATCTATTCACGAAATTGGGACAAGCATAAGCAGTAGTTTGGTTGCTTACTTTAATAATAAACATAACTTAGATTTGATTGAAAAATTAAAAAAACAAGGTTTAACTTTTAGTGTTGAAAAATCGGAAACCAAAATTAGCAATATTACGGGTAAGTCGTTTGTATTAACCGGTACATTAAGCATTAAAAGGGAAGACGCGGCTGCCTTAATAGAAAAGCACGGAGGAAAAGTTGTTGCTTCCGTAAGTAAAAATACCGATTTTGTATTGGCGGGTGAATCTGCAGGCTCAAAATTAGAAAAAGCGTTAAAACTTGGGGTAAAAATATTAAATGAAGATGAATTTTATAAATTAATAAATTCATTATAAATATGATAAATTGGATTAGATTAAATATTGGCAGGTATTTTCTGCATAAAAAATTAAAGGTTAATGAAAAATTAACTTTTAATAAATTTTTTTCCAATTCATACGATTTATTTATAATAATGCCCGAAAATGACGATAATTTTAAACAGGCAATAAAAGTAGTAGAATTTTTAAAAGAGAGTAAAAAGAACATCACATTGTTTTTAATAGATTATCAGTATAATTTATTTGCCGATAATAAACTTTATGAGTTAATTTATTATCAAAAAGATGATAAAAATTGGTTTAATTTGCCAAAATTAAGTATATTGCAAAAAGTAAACGAACATAATTATGACATTGCAATTAATTTAAGTTTAGATGATACGGTTTTTACACCATTAATTATTAATAAAGTAAAAAGTAAATTTAGAATAGGCTTTAAGAACAGTTATTCTGATTTATATTATAACTTTATTGTAGAGCCTGATAAAATTAATTCTGAAATATCATATAAAAATTTATTAAATTCGCTTAAGTTGTTTTAATTTTTTGTTAAATAACGAAAAAAAAAGATTGAGAAAATATGAGTGCTAATATTAATTACGAGATTAAAAAAAGCGGCGAAATTACGATATTTAAGCTAAACGAAAAACGTTTTGATTCGTCAATTGCCGGATTGGTAAAAGGTGAGTTCACAATTTTACTTCATGCCGATGAAGTTCAAAGATTAATTGTCGATTTATCGGAAATAGAATACTGTGATAGTAGCGGTTTAAGTGCAATTTTACTTGCATTTAGAATTTTACAAGCCAACGAAGGAAAAATTCGACTTGCCGCACCACAAAAAAATGTAAGAACTCTTATAGAAATATCTCAGCTTAATCGCGTATTACCCATGTATGATTCTGTGGATTTAGCGTTGGAAAATTTTTAACTAATGAATAGAGGACTTAGTATTGGAAAGGTTATTGGATTATGTTATTATTGTTGCGTATTTGGTAGGTATTGCTATATTTGGAGTTATTTCAGGCGGTAAACAAAAATCGGTTAAAGATTATTTTTTAGGTTCGGATTCAGTTCCTTGGTGGGCAGTTTGTTTTTCGATAGTTGCGGCAGAAACAAGCACGTTAACATTTATTTCTATACCGGGTTTGGCATATTTAACTAATCTTAACTTTTTACAAGTTACTATAGGCTATTTAATTGGGCGTATAATTATTGCATTTTTCTTTTTACCATCATACTTTAAAGGAGAACTTAACACTGCGTATGCCTTTTTGGAAGGAAGATTTGGTGTAAAAACAAGGCGTTTTGCGTCTATAGTCTTTTTATTTACAAGAACGGCTGCAGACGGTGTTCGTCTATTTGCAACTGCTATTCCTTTAAAGCTATTATTAAATATTGATTATTCGCTTGCAATATTTATTATTGCAATTATTGCCTTGCTTTATACAATGGTAGGTGGTGTAAAAGGTATAATTTGGGTTGATGTAATACAGATGTTTACATATTTAGCAGGTGCCGTAATTGCCGGATTTATTCTTTTAGGATTATTACCAAACGGATTGGATAGCCTATTTGCAGCAGCAGCTGAAGGTAATAAATTTAATATTATCAATCTTGGTTTTGATAACGGATTAAAAGGCTTTTTTGCCCAACCATATACTTTGTTTGGCGGGTTGCTTGGAGGTGCATTTTTATCTATGGCTTCTCACGGAACCGATCAATTAATTGTTCAGCGTTTATTAACTACAAAAAATTTAGCTTCGGCAAAAAAAGCAATTATTACAAGCGGTGTTGTTGTAATATTTCAGTTTTTTATTTTTTTAGTGGTTGGTGTGGCTTTATATGCTTATTATGGACCGTTACAAGTTAAATCCGATGAAATTTTTCCTAAATTTATTATCGAACAATTACCTGTAGGTTTATCGGGGTTTATTATTGCAGGATTATTTGCAGCCGCTTTATCTACTTTGGCAGGTTCAATTAGTTCTTTGGCATCCTCCACAATGTTAGATTTGTATAAACCGATGTTTGGTAAAAATTTAGAACCGAATAAAGAATTAAAACTTTCAAGATTTATGACTTTAGGATGGGCTATTTTGTTAATTTTTGCTGCTGTATTTTTTATGAATTCTCCTTCTGCAGTAGTAGAATTAGCTTTAAGTATTGCAAGTTTTACATACGGCGGGTTATTGGGTACGTTTGTGCTTGGATTAATTAATAAAAAAGCTAAACAAGAAGACGCTTTAGCAGGATTTACGGCAGGTATTTTTGTTATGATTACGGTTATTACGTTAAAACTTGTTGCCTGGACTTGGTTTACATTAGTAGGAGTACTAACTACTGTAATTATTGGTTCTATTTTGGCTTCGCTTAATAAAGATAATAATAATTGATATAATGTGAGAATGTAAATGGTATTTTTAGATTGGTCTGTTATAGCTGTTTATTTTATTGTAATTTTTGGAATAGCGTATTATTATTACAAAAAATCATCCAACACTACGCAAGAGTTCTTTTTAAGCGGCAGAAACATGCCTTGGTGGCTTGCAGGTACTGCAATGGTTGCAACTACTTTTGCTGCCGATACTCCTTTAGCAGTTACCGAATTGGTTGCAAAGAACGGAATTGCCGGAAACTGGTTATGGTGGAATTTGGCAATTGGAAGTACGTTAACTGTTTTCTTTTTTGCCAAATTATGGAGAAGAGCGGGAATACTTACCGATGTTGAATTTGTCGAACTAAGATATAGCGGTAAACCGGCTGCAGCATTAAGGGGCTTTCGGGCAATTTATTTGGGACTTTTTATGAATAGCATTGTACTTGCATGGGTAAATAAAGCCATGGAAAAAATATTTCAAGTTACAATACCTCAGTACGATGCTTTTTTACTTGTTATTATTTGTATGGTTGTTATTTCAGTTTATGCTTCAAGTTCCGGATTGTTGGGTAGTGCAAGAATAGATGCAATTCAGTTTGTAATTGCTATTGCGGGTTCTATTTTGTTGGCATTTATAGTTATTAGCATTCCTGCAGTTAACGGAATAGAAGGAATAAAAAACAACTTGGATAGCTGGATTTTTGATTTTACTCCAAATATAGGT
>DAINPX010000313.1:0-4164 GCA_036743235.1 Melioribacteraceae bacterium | reverse complement strand
TAGAAAAGATAGGTGAATTAATTTTGAGCAAAAAAGGGTATGATGTAAAAATACTTGATTTGCAAGAACTTACCTCATTTACAGATTATTTTATTATTGCAAGTGCTGATAGCGATACCCAGGTAAAGGCAATTGCAGATGGCATTGAAGATAAATTAACCGAAGAAGGTATTAAATGTCTTCATAAAGAAGGTTTTACAGGATTAAATTGGGTATTATTAGATTACATTGATGTTGTAGTACATATATTTTTACGGGATGCCCGTTCTTTTTATAACCTGGAGAAACTTTGGGGTGATGCTCCCGTTACATTAGTAGAAGATAAATTGTAATTTTGGATGGTACTTTGAAACTATACTTAGAAAATCTGTTTATTAAATTAGCTGATAAGCTTGAATATTTAAAATCGGAAAATATAATGCTTAGCGTTCCTAATAATAAGGAACAAGGGGATTATTCTACAAATTTGGCGATGCGTCTTTCAAAAAAGCTAAAAAAGAACCCAAGAGCTATTGCAGAAGAACTAAAAGTAGAGCTATCGATAATTGTTGATAGTTCGATAATTAAAGAAATTAGAGTTGAAGGTCCGGGTTTTATTAATTTTTTCTTTACTCTAAAATATATTTCTGAAGTAATAAGTAAAGTACTATTAGAAAATGAAAATTACGGTAAGCTGAAAAAGTATTCCGGCAAGAAAGCGATTGTAGAATTTGTAAGTGCAAACCCAACAGGTCCACTCACAATAGGACATGGCAGAAATGCAGTTGTTGGCGATACATTTGCCAATATGTTAGAGTTTATTGGATATTCGGTTACTCGTGAGTACTATTTTAATAATGCCGGAAGGCAAATGAGAGTACTGGGTAACTCGGTAAAATTGCGTTATTTGGAATTGTTGGGAGATTCATTAGATTTTCCTGATGATCATTACCAGGGCGAGTATATTAAAGATATTGCCTCAATAATATTAAAAGAAAAAGGGAATAATTTAAGAGAAGAACCGGCTGAAGGTATATTTAAGGACTATGCAGAAAGATTAATTTTTGACGATATAAAAAATTCATTAAAAAATATTGGTATTGTTATGGATACGTTTTTTAATGAAAATGATTTATATACAGAAAAAAAGATTGATAAAGTTTTAGAATTATTTGCTGAAAAAGGGCTTTCGTACGAAAAAGAGGGAGCTACATGGTTAAAATTAAGCGAAATGGGAAATGAGCAAGATAAAGTAATTATTAAATCTACCGGCGAACCTACATACCGTCTGCCGGATATAGCATATCATATAACAAAATTTGAACGAGGTTATGATTTAATAGTTGATTTATTTGGTAGTGATCATAATGCTACTTATCCTGATGTATTAGCCGCACTAAAATATTTAAATTACGATATTGATAAAGTAAAAGTGTTAATTCATCAATTTGTTACGGTTGTTGCTGAAGGTAAAGTTGTTAAAATGAGTACCAGAAAAGCTAATTTTATTACACTGGATGAATTAGTTGAAGAAGCAGGAAGAGATGCAGTAAGATACTTTTTTATTATGCGTGATTTAAAAACACATCTTAATTTTGATATAGAACTTGCTAAAAAAAGCACTGATGAAAATCCGGTATTTTATTTACAATATGCACATGCAAGAATTTCTTCGATACTACGATTAACCGAAAAAGAGGGATTAAAAGAAAATACTGAAAATTTAACATTGCTTAATACCGAAGAAGAACTTGAGATAATAAAAAAACTGCACCATTTTTCGGATGATATAGAATATGCAGCATTAAATTTTGAACCTAATAAAGTTTCAAATTATTTAGAAGAACTTGCAACTTTGTTCCATAGATTTTATGCAAGTAATAGAATTTTGGGTAGTGAAAAGAAGTTAGCTGAAGCACGTATAGCCTTAGTTAAAGCCGTAAAACAAGTATTAAATAATGGGTTAAAAATTTTATCGGTTAATGCACCTGATAGAATGTAATATCTCTGTATTTATTGTTGATTTTATATGGTTTAGTTATTAATTAATTTTGTTCAAAAAAAATATAATACTTTGGTAAAATTAACTGATAAAAAGGTTTTAATAATTAGATTTAGTTCGTTAGGAGATATTATTCTTACAACGCCTATTATTAGAACTTTAAAAAAACAATTTACTAATTTAACTTTACATTATTTGTTAAAGGACAATTATAATAATGTTTTAGAATTCAATCCTTATATTGATAAAATAATACCATTTGATAGTACTAAGACAATTTCGCAAATTAGGAAAATTATTAAAAGTGAGAAGTATGACTTTATAATTGACCTTCATGCAAGTTTGCGAAGTTTATTAATTTGCACCGCTTTAGGTATTAAGGTATTTAGAATAAATAAACCAAGAATTAAAAAATTTTTTTTTGTAAAATTTAAGTTAAATACTTTAAAAAAATATGATTTAATTCCCGAATTATATGCAAAGGCACTTCCCAATTTTCATCTCGATGATTTAGGATTGGATTTGTTCTTAAGCAAAGAAAACAATATAAAACTCGAAAAAATTGATAATTATATTGGTATTTGTCCCGGTGCTAAGCACTTAACAAAAAGTTGGGGGGAGGAAAACTATTTTGAATTAATTAGTTTTCTGGATAAACTTAATTATAAGGTTGCTTTATTTGGAGGGAAGAACGATAAATTATTATGTGAAAGATTAAGTAAAGCAAGTACTAATGTTATTAACTTCAGTACCGATGACGACTTAATTAAAATGGGTAAAGAAATGCTTAAATGCAAATTGATTTTGGGGAATGATAGCGGATTGATGCATGCAGCTGCAGGTTTAAAGTTACCCGTTATCGTAATATTTACTTCTACGGTAAAACAATTTGGATTTGAACCATATAAAACCAAACATATAATTATCGAAAATAATGAAATTAATTGCAGACCTTGTAGTCATGTTGGTAGAGAGAAATGCCCAAAAATGCACTTTAATTGCGGTAATTCTATTTCACCGGCTGATGTATTTAATAAAATTAAACGATTGTTAAAAGAATTATGAATTTATTAAGCTCACTTATATATAATTACTTTGTATTACCGCTTTTATTTTTAGCTTTTCATGTTATTAGAATATTTAATAAAAAAGTTGATTCTGCGATAAAAGATAGAAAAACATTGTTTAATAGACTTTTATTGGAAATTGAAAAAATTAATAAAACTAAAAAAAACATATGGTTCCATTCTTCCTCAATGGGAGAATTTGAACAGGCTAAACCGATAATTGAAAAGTTAAAATCATCTGAAAATGTTAATATTATTGTTACTTTTTTTTCACCTTCAGGTTATAACAATTCTTTAAAGTACTCATTTGCTGATGTTATATCTTATATTCCATTTGATACAAAACACAATATAAAAAATTTTATTGATATTATTAAACCGAATATTGCAGTTTTTATGCGGTATGACATATGGCCTAACACTATTTGGGAATTAAAAGAGAGAGGCATTCCTTCATTTATAGTTGATGCGACAATGCGAGAAAACTCGAATAGGAAAATAATTGGTGCAAATAAATTTCATAAAGGATTATTCTCTGCATTTGATAAAATACTTACTGTTTCAGAGGAGGATAAGAAGAATTTTGCGGATTTTTCAATTAATGATGCAAAAATTAAAGCGGTAGGGGATACCCGTTTTGACAGAGTTTACGGAAAAAGTTTGCAAGCAAAAAACAAAAACATTTTACGTGATGATATTATTAAAGATAAAAAAGTAATAGTATTGGGAAGTTCTTGGGAATCTGACGAGGAAGTTATTTTACCTGCAATCGTAAAGCTTTGTAAATATATTAAAAACATTTTAGTTATTGTTGTTCCTCACGAACCAACAGTTGAGCACCTTGAATGGACAGAACATTATCTTAAAAATGAATTAAAAACAATACGATTTTCCTATTTAAATAATTATCAAAACGAACAAGTGATAATAATAGATTCTATAGGTATTTTATTAACGTTATATTACTATGCCGATATTGCATATGTTGGAGGAAGTTTTAAACAGGGTATTCATAATGTGTTGGAACCAGCAGTATATGGAATACCTGTTGTATTTGGACCAAAAATTCAAACAAGTCAAGAAGCACGACATCTTGTAAACATAAACGGCGGCTTT
>DAINPX010000312.1:0-4216 GCA_036743235.1 Melioribacteraceae bacterium | reverse complement strand
TAAAATATTTGTAGATAGACAAAATGCAGCTCATTATACATCAATAACAAATATAGGTTTATATTTAATAAGTACCGCTTATGCCTATAAACTTAATATAATTACAAAAGAAAATGCAGTAAACAAAATTACAAATACATTAAATACTTTACAAAAACTTGAAAGATATAACGGTTTTTTTTACAATTGGTACGAAATTGATAGTTTAAAACAAAGCGGAAATTATATTTCCACAGTGGATGCAGGGTGGCTTTATTTTAGCTTATTTATTATAGAAAAGATATTCCCCAATGAAACCGGAAATATTTGCCGCACAATTATTAAAGATGCAAATTTTATTTGGTTATACGATTCGGAAGAGGGGGCTTTTTATTTGGGGTACGATACAAAAAAGGGATATAGTCCTTATCATTATAAATTATTAGTAAGCGAAGCACGAATTTCTTTATATTTCTCAATACTAAAAGGGGAACTAAAAGAAGATAGTTGGTTTAAACTTGCACGTACTTTAAGTAAAGATATTGAACAAGAACAAATCCCTAAAGGTAACTTTGCTAAATTCAAAGAGATTGAATATTTTAACGGTTATTATTTGTACGATACATTAAAAGTAGTACCTTCTTGGGGCGGAAGCTTGTTTGAATATTTAATGCCTGATTTATTTATTGATGAAAAAGTTGCAGAAAATGGGATGGGATTAAATAATAGTAATTTAATAAAAGCACAAATAGACTATTGTTTAAATAAAAAAAATTACAATGTTTGGGGTTTGTCTCCTTGTGCAACCCCGGATGGTGGTTACGGAGAATATGGCGTTTATTTGTTGGGAACACAAAAAGGCGGATACGCCGATGGTATAGTAACCCCTCATGCATCAATTCTTGCAATTAATTATTACCCTAAAGAAGTAATAAATAATATTAAAAACTTAATTAGCAATTATCCTATTTATGGGCAATATGGTTTTTATGATTGTATTGATATGCAAAGCGGAAAAGTTGGAAAAACATACCTGGCATTAGACCAAGCTATGATATTTATTTCATTAGCCAATTATTTAACAGATAATTATATCCCTAAAATTGTTGAAAGTGAAAGTAGTATAAAGGATTTATTAAATATTATTAAAGAAGAGGAATTTTATAAATGACGGGAAGAGTCCAAATATCGTTAAACGGTCAATGGGATTATATATTAGATAGTGAAGGAACTTTTACTTATAAACAAATTAAAGAAAAGTTTTTTAACAACACTTTAAACGGTAAAATGAATTTACCGATAAATTGGGGGTTGGCAGGGTTACATAATTATTCGGGTACTGTTTGGTTTAAACGTGAAATATATATATCGCAAAAAGATATTACGGAAAACGGGTACATTGAATTTAACGGGGTTGATTATTTTTGTGAGGTTTATTTTAATAATTTTGTAATAGGAACAAATACCGGTTATTTTAATAAATTTGAATTTTCGCTTAATAAAAAAGTAATTCCTGATGCATTAAATACTATAACACTAAAAGTATCTTCGCCAAAAGAAAAACCCGGAGATGTTTGGCCCAATAAAAAATATTTGATAAAAGGGATATTTAATCATCATGATTGCAGACCCGGAGGTTGGAGTTTTGAACATGGGCAAGATAGAAATACCGGCGGTGTATGGAACGATATTAATATTTATTTTATTAAAGTGCCTTCTCCAAATATTGATATTTCAACAGATTATGATATAAAGACAAACGAGGGAATAGTAAACTATTCTATAGAAATAAATGACTCAAATCTTAAACCAATTAATGTTACGGCAGCTTTATGGTTTAATAATAAGCTCATAACTATACAGGAATTGTTATATAAAGCAGGTAATAAAATATTAAAAGAACAAAAATTTCAATTAAAGGTAGCTAACCCAAAAGTATGGTCAACATGGGATAAAGGAGCACCTAATTTGTATAACTTGGTAATATATTCTTCGGAATTTGGTGAATACAATTATAAAATAGGGTTTAAACATATAGAAGAATCCGAAAGAGGGGAATTATATTTAAACGGTAAAAAATTGTTTTTACGCGGTACAAATATTATTCCCGAACAAATGTTAAGCAGCTTTACAAACGAGAGGATAGAAAAATTAGTTGAGCTGTTAAAAGAAGCAAACATTAATGCTGTGCGTGTACATGCTCATGTTAACAGACAAGAGTTGTATGATGCTTTAGATAAAGCCGGAATAATAGTATGGCAAGATTTTGCATTGCAGTGGACTTATGATAACTCTAAACATTTTATTAATACTGCTAAAACACAAATTGGTAAAATGGTTAAAATGTTAAAACATCATCCTTGTATTGTTTATTGGTGTTGCCATAACGAACCCGGGTACGAAAGTTATAATTTAGACAGCTCCTTGTATAACGAAGTAGAAAAAAATGATAAGACCAGAATAATTAAAATGTATTCCAATTACGAAGAGCACCCTTATTTTGGGTGGTATTGGGGAAATAAAAATGAATACGTTGCCGCCCCAATGGGACCAATGGTTACGGAATTTGGAGCACAAGGAATACCAAATTATGAAACTTTAACTAAGTTTATGACTAAAGATGAAATTGAAACACCGGATTGGGACAAATGGACTTACCATAATTACCAATACGAACAAACAAATTTAATTGCTAAAATCCCTTTCGGAAATAATGTTAAAGAGTATATAGAAAACAGTCAAACTTATCAAGCCGACTTATTGGCTGAGGCAATTAAAAATTATAGAATAAAGAAGTATAAACCGATTAACGGAATATTTCAGTTTATGTTTATAGATTGTTGGGAAAGTATTACTTGGTCTGTTGTAGATTACTACGGAAACAAGAAAAAAGGATATTATACTTTACAAAAATATTACTCTCCTTTTGTTATGTATGTAAATAAAAGGCAAAACGAATTTATGATAAATTCGTTCCTAAACGTTGATGTTGATATTGTTAACGATTTAAATAGAAAATATAATAATTTAGAATTGAGTTTAATTGTTGAAGAAAAAGAAATTAAAAGAATTGATAAAATATCTATTGCCGATGACACTGCAAAGCATTTTGATTGGGAATTATTTAAAGTACCCATAAATGAAAATTTTAAATTAGGACTAAATACCGTAAAATTTGTTTTATATAATAAAAGTGAAGTATTAATTGAAGAACAAATTGAAATAACGGTAATTGATAAAAAACATTATTGGAGAAAATAAATGGTACGAAAATTTGTTTTATTTTTATTACTTGTTAATTCGGTAATGTTTTCACAGGGTTATATATTTTTTAGTGATAGCCCAAATAATACATATTACGATCCAAGTTGGGGTTTTTCTTCAGGAAGCAGTTTTTTGGAACTTATAAATACCAATAAATTTCCCGTTGATGTAAATAATAAATTTAGCGGTACAAATTCGTTACGTTTAAATTATAAATCCGTTGCTTCAGGTGATTGGGGTTTGGCTTGTGCCGGTGCAAATTGGGTTGTAAGAGATATTTCCAATATGGATTCAATAGTTTTTTACGCTTACTCAAATGAAAATATTAATGCAATTGATTTGCCGGTAATTTATGTTGAAGATATCGGAAATAACAAATCTCCAAAACACAAACTATCTCAATACGTAAATACATCTATTAATAATACCTGGATAAAAGTATCCGTACCTTTAAGTATATTTAAAAACAATCCCGGCAATACCGATTTAACAAAAATTAAAACGGTATATTTCGGGCAAAATGCCGAAAATAATGACGGCAACCAACACACTTTATATATTGATGAATTGGTAATTACAAAAAATAGTGTTTATACACCTCCAACACCGGCAAATGTAAGTGCTAAGGGGTATCAGAAACATATAGAAATAAAGTGGGATTTAGTTAGCAGTTCAGAAATAGGAGGATATAGAATATACCGTAAAACGGATTCGCAATTTGCTGTATTAGGTACTGTAGATAAAAGTACCAAGTATTTTATAGACTTTGGGCATAATCCTGGTTTTAATGCAGAATATAAAGTATCGGCAATAAGTACTTCTTTAAGTGAATCTCCGTTATCTGAAGTTGTTACTGCAACAACAAAAGAAATGACTGATGATGAATGGTTAGATATGTTGCAAGAAGCAACATTTAGATATTTTTGGGATTATGCACATCCTGTTTCGGGACTTGCAAGAGAAAGACTTGGAA
>DAINPX010000311.1:0-4217 GCA_036743235.1 Melioribacteraceae bacterium | reverse complement strand
ACAATGATACCAGCATTACAATTAATTTCATATGAAGCTAAAGTTTATAGTCAACAATTAAATGTAGGTATATTTTATTGGGCAACAGGAACATTATCCGGCTTTTTGGATAATGCACCTACATTTTTAAATTTCTTTGCTGCACAAATGGCTAAGTTTGGATTGGATTTGGGAAGTAAATCCGATGTAATGAAACTTGCAACTGAAAATTCTTTGTATCTCCATGCAATTTCTGTAGCAGCAGTATTTTTTGGAGCAATGACTTATATTGGAAATGGACCAAATTTTATGGTAAAAGCAATTAGTGAAAAATATGGTATTAAAATGCCTTCTTTTTTTGAATATATGTACAAATATTCTATACCCATTTTAATTCCTGTTTTTGTAATTATTTATTTTATATTTTACTTTTAATATATTAAAAATTAGAGTTTGTATGCCTCAACATAGTTTAGAATATTATAATTTAATGCCGTTTATAGTTTTAGCAGCCGGAATATTATTAACAATTTCTATTGAGATGTTCTATTCCAAAAGTAAAGATTTAATTCCATATGTTTCTCTAGCCGTCTATTTGATTGTTGCAATTACCTCGGTATATAACATTAATAACCACTTTATAGTTTTTGGCGGAATGTTGGAAACAGGCGGTAAAGCCGGTTTTATGAATATATTATTTAGTCTAGGAGCTATTGTTGTAACATTATCTTCAATACATTATCTTGAAAAATATGGAACCTATTTTGGTGAGTATCATATTTTAGTTCAGTTATCGGTTTTAGGTATGATGGTAATGGCGGGTAGTAAAGACCTATTCATGGTTTTTATGGGATTAGAATTAATGTCCATCAGTTTTTATGTTTTGGTAGGTATGAATAGGAAAAGAATATCTGCTAATGAATCTTCAATGAAATACTTTTTATTAGGGTCATTTGCAACAGGTTTTATTGTATATGGAATTGCATTAATCTATGGAATTGCAGAAACAACAAATATAGAAGTAATTATTAATAAATTTAATGTCTTATCAGCTAATGTTATATTTGTACTTGGAATGTTTTTGTTTATAATAGGGTTTAGTTTTAAGATAGCTGCTTTTCCCTTCCATTCATGGGTACCGGATGTTTATCAAGGTTCATCGACAACAATTACGGGATTAATGTCCTCTATAGGTAAAACAGCTGCTTTTAGCGTCATTTTTATAATGCTTACATCCATTTTTGTTGGGGATTCTCCTAACTTATTTAGAACATATTTTTCGATTATTTCAGCTTTCTCAATGTTATTTGGTAGTATTGTTGCTATTTCACAAAAAAATATTAAAAGAATGCTTGCGTATTCATCAATTTCACACGCAGGGTATATTTCTATTGGTTTAGCAAGCGGTAACAGTGATGCACTTGCGGGAATGATGTTCTATTTATTCGCTTATAGCTTTATGAACTTAGGTGCTTTTGGAATTATCTCTATACTGGAAAACGAAAACGAAGGTAATTTGGAAATTGCTGATTATGCTGGCTTATCTAAAACACATCCTTTTTTAGCCGGACTATTAGCATTATTTTTAATATCTTTAACCGGAATTCCTCCGTTAGCAGGTTTTTTTGGTAAGTATTACGTTTTTATTAGCGCTATTGAATCAAATTTAATTTGGTTAGTATTTGTAGGTATTTTATCAAGTATTATTAGTTCATATTTTTACCTACGCCCAATAGTTTTTATGTATTTTAAGGAATATGACGAACCTATTCAAGCAAAAATATCTTTGCCGAGTATAATTGCTGTTTCATTTTCAGCCTTCATAATAATAATTTATGGCATTTTTCCAAATTTACTTTTGGGTATAATTAAAGTTACTTTAAGTTTCTAAATGATACCTCTATTTGATAAAAGATTAATTAGGGCTGCTGATAACTTTGCCGTTAATCAACTCTCCATTCCCGGTATTATTTTAATGGAAAATGCTGCTCTTAATTGTTATTATACTATTATAAAAGAACATCCTATTAATTATGGAATTATTGGCTTAGTTTGCGGTAAAGGAAATAACGGAGGAGATGGTTTTGCAATTGCACGGCATTTTGTTAATAACGGGTATGTTGTAAAAGTAATTATTATTCCTCCTGAAAAAGAAATTATTGGAGACGCATTAATTAACTATACAATTATTAATCAAATTTCCAAAACAAATGAAAATTTAAAAATTAAGTTTTATAAAGAAATAAAAAATATCAAATATTTAAATGAATGTGATATAATAATTGATGCAATTTTAGGAACCGGTTTTTCGGATGAATTGAAAAGACCTTTATCTGATATAGTAAATAGTCTTAATCAGATAAAATCGTACAAAGTTTCAATTGACGTACCTACGGGTTTAGACTTAGATAAAGGATATGGAACTCCAATATTTAAGGCAGATTTGACTATTACATTGGGTGATTACAAAACCGGGCTATTTTATGGTAAAGGTGCAATTAATTGTGGTAAGATTGTTAAAGAGAATATTGGTTTATATAATTCTTATTTCGATTCATTAAGTACTGAAACTTATTTAGTTGAACCAAAAGACGGATTAAAATACTTGCCTGAAAGAAAATTTGATGCAAATAAATACTCTTCCGGTAAAGTTTTAGTAATTGGTAGCAGTAAAAAATATCCGGGTGCAGGAATTTTATGTGCAAATTCTTCGTTAATTAGCGGTTCAGGAGCTACTTCAATTGCAATACCTTCAAATATTTTAGGTTTAGTTTTTCCTAAATTACTTGAAGCGACAATTAAAACTTATAATAATGACGACTATTTTAATGAAATAGCGTTGTTGGAATTAAGTAACGATATTGAAAAAGCTGATGTTATTGCTCTTGGATGTGGATTGGATAGAAATGAAGAAACTATACAGGCTTGTGGTCTTTTGTTAAAAAAATATTATCATAAAACAATAATTATTGATGCCGATGCCATATTTTGCTTAGTTAAATATGGACTTGACAATCTAAATTTAGAAAACTGTGTTTTTACACCTCATCTCGGAGAGTTTTCGTTATTAACAAATGTAAATGCTTCAGAATTACAGAAAAATTTATTATATTTCGGAAGCGAATTTACCAAACGAACCAAATCATTTTTGGTGTTAAAAGGAGCTCCGACAGTTGTGTTTTTGCCAAACGGAAAAGTTTTTATTAATTCTTCAGGAAATAACGGAATGGCAAAATTTGGAATGGGGGATGTACTTACAGGAGTTATATCTTCATTTATTGCACAAAGTAATAATATTGAAAATAGTATTTTAAGTGCAGTATATTTACATAGTTTAAGTGCTGATTTATTAGCAGAAGAAAAAACCGAATATGGATTTACGGCAAAAGAAGTTGCAGAGAACTTACCCAAGTCTATTAAATTTTTAAGAGGCATGGTATGATTTATGATTTAATGAAAAAGAATAGTCTTTATTTTGTTCATATACCTTTTATTGCATATTTTATTATTTTATCAGTATTGTTGTTAATGCCATCTCAAAAATTACCCGATGTTTTTGAAGTTAGTGATAAAATTAAACATTATTTTGCCTTCTTAGCTTTCACGTTTTTATTTTCTTTAAGTTGTCATTTTAATAAACGTAGAACTATTAAAGTAAGAAACATTTTTATAATAGTAGGAGTACTTGCGGTTTTATATGGAGGACTTACAGAATTAATTCAGAGTTATGTTCCCGGTAGAAGTGGTGATTTATATGATTTAAGCTTAGATGCTTTAGGAAGTTTTACAGGAATATATCTTTTTAACGTATTTTTAAAATTTAGTAGATTAAAATTAAATAAAGTTGGAACAAAACGATAAAAAAAGTATAAAAATATTAAATAATAGATTGACAATTAATGTATGTTTTTTTAATTTTAAGTAAATAAATACGATTTTTTCGGAGAAAAAAATGGCTTTACCCAAAAATCCCAAAGTGGACTTGAAAAGAAAATATCAGAGATATTTTGAAGTAGCATTAATAATATCTTTAGCAATTGTTATTGTAGCTTTTAAATTTTATCCTGATATTAAAAAGGAAGAAGTTAAAAAAGAAGCTTCTCAAGAGTTAGTAAAAGTTGAGGAAGTTGAACACACAAAGCAAGAAAATACTCCACCTCCTCCGCCAAAACCGTTAATTCCTATTGAAGCACCATCTGACCAAAATTTAGAAGATATTGAAATTGACGAAAATATTC